>JAZSES010000409.1:0-10964 GCA_045531805.1 Candidatus Limenecus sp.
GTCTTTTAGTGCGCTTACATTTTCGTTCACTGTTGCCATTGCATCACCTGAACGTGACCAGATTGCACCTTTTACCTTGTCGTTATGGGTTTCTAGTGCAATGTTTTTTGCTAAGCTGTAGTATTCATAAGTTTTTTCTACATTATATCTTTCTGCGTACATGTCACCAATATCAGAAAGTGCTTTTGTTTGGGCATTTAGATTCTCTGCTTCACCTGCATATGAAATTGCGGCATAGTAGTGGTTCATTGCTGGTTCAAAGTAAACAACATCATCATAAATTTTTGCCATTGAATAATATGCTTTGGCTTTTAGGTTGTTATCATTTGAAGCACGATGTGCTTGGTTGTAATATTTTAGTGCTTCTTGTAAATTATCTTCTTTGTCATAAATTTGTCCAAGCTCAAAACAAGCCATGCCTTCAGCATTATTGTCTCCAAACATTTGTGCGAGTTCTATTGTTGCTTTGAATGCTTCTATAGCTTTATTATTGTTATTTATCGCTACATATTTTTTACCCTGAATAAAAGTTCTTTTTATTTCTTGATTTTCAGGTATATAAATATTTTTTTCTTGTTTAATTTCTGTTGTAGTTTGCTCATCAATGGCAGTTGGCTGAGTTTGTACGGGTTGTATTTGTTCTACTTCAGTTTGTTGGGCTATTTGTGGGACTTCCTGTTGAGGTACAACCTCAGCTTGTTCTGTTTGTGTAGACAAATTTTGCGAAATAGGCTTCATGTCGCCTGTTTCTTTGTCAGGGAGTTTTACTAGAAAATCAGGGTTGATTGTTGTTGGGTCGGATTTGTAATCAACTTGTTGTAAAAATAGTGCATCAATCCAGTTTTCAACAACTTTTGACTTTTTGTCTAAAGTTTTTGAAATGAATTCATCAAGAACATTCGATGCATTTTTTAAGTTAGACTGAATTCTTTTTTTATTTGGTTCACCTTTCAGTGATTCTGATTCAGCAATAGAAAGGTATTGTTCTACCTCGTTGATGATTGTGGGTGGTGAACCAATTGCTATGGCTGTATTTTTAAAATCTGTCAATATTTGAGCAATATTAACTTTTGATTTTGAGTAGTCAATGGTTGTTCGTTGACCATTTGGAAATTCTTGGTATGAGTATTTGCTTCTACCGTTTGGGTCAGTTGAGTTGTTCTGTTCGGTTCTTTGACTTTCCCTGTTGAGGTTGTATGACGATGTAGAAGACTCTTCGTCTTCTTTTTCTTTTATTGCACCCTTTGCTCTTGGTTGAGGTGGTACATAAGGTTTTATGTTTAATGGATAAATACTGTTGTACAAAATTTAAACCCTTGTAAAACTCTTTCTGACCTTGGTCATACTGCCCTATTTACGAAGTCGGCACTTATATTTAATAGTTTATTTTTTTGTGCAAATTTCATACGTTCATACGAAAGTTGTACATGCTCATAATAAATGGGGTTTGACTATAACTCTTGCTATTTAATGATTTTCAGAAAAAAGTCATAATCTAATCAGATAAACAGATGAACATGTTAAGAATTATTCATAATAATGTATGATTTTCTGCAACTAAAGTATGTGTAGAATAACACTATACTCCTTAAATAAAGACGACGATACGCATATCCCTAATCTAATAGCTATGAACCCCTAAGTTTATAGCTTTTTTTTATTCTTTTTTTTACAAACAAAAAAGCTCACTTCTTGAATGAGCTTTTTATTATTTGTCTATATATTGCATTGATTAAGGTTGTATTGCGAATGCACAATCCTATTTAAAAAAACGTTCCCAAATGCTATTGAAAATTAGGTTTGGTAAATTTGTTTTTTTGTTGCCAACATTTAAAATTGTAGAGCCATCTGTTGCTTTTTCATAAACATCTTTTTTAAGATTTGGCACATAGTCTATGATTTTTTGAGGGTTGCCTAATCTATCGCAGTTGGCTATACGTTTTCCAATGCCTCTACCTGGGATTTCTGATTCTAGAAGATAAGTAATATTACCGTTTCTTGCTTTGTATGTTTTTAAAACTTGTCCTGAAGCTTTATTTAATGTGTTTATTAATGCCATTGTGAATCCTTTTTTACGTATAAAAATGAAAACCCCTGAATCATATTTGTTGCCCCAGGGATTTAATTTTGTTAATAATATTTTACACTTCGTAGGAAACAGTTAATACATAATGAGTTTCTGTCACTTTGACTATCGCCCAGCGAAGTGGTTCTATATTGAGCTTTTCCAATTCCTTTTCGATGTATTCACTCGTTAATTCTTTAATTTTGGGCAGTTCAATATTTTTTGTTGTAATCATTTTATTACTCTACAGTTACTGATTTTGCCAAGTTTCTAGGTTGGTCTACATCTTTGCCCAAGAATTCTGCAATGTAATATGCAAGAAGTTGTAGAGGCACTGAAGCAATTACTGGTGAAAAGATTTCATCAACTTCTGGAACTTGTAGAATATACTCAAAAACATCTTTTAAATGTTCATCTCTAGCTGATGTAAGAGCTATCATTCGTGCATTTCTTGCTTTTGCTTCTTCTGCATTTGAAAGGACTTTTTCATAAACGATGCTTCCTGGCATAAGAATTGCAAGTACAGGCATTGTTTCATCAAGCATTGCAATAGGTCCGTGTTTCAATTCACCTGCGGGATAGCCAGTTGCATTTATGTAGCTGATTTCTTTTAGTTTTAACGCACCTTCCAAAGCTGTTGGGAAGTTTATTCCTCTAGCTATGTAAATAAAGTCTTTGTTTGAAGCAAATGCTCTTGCACATTTCATAATATCTTCTTTATGAGAAAGTACTGCTTCAATTTTTTGAGGCAAAAGTAGCATTTCGTGTTTTAGTTCTGTAATTTTTTCAGAATTAATTGAGCCTTTTGTTTCAGCAATATAAATAGAGAACAAATATAATGCAATTAATTGTGCATTAAATGATTTTGTTGCTGCAACACTGACTTCTATACCTGCATTTACAGGGATAAGACTATGAGCTTCTCTTGCCATAATAGAGTCAGGTCTGTTTGTGATAATTAAAACATGTGAGCCTACTTCTTTTGCTTGTCTGATGGCCGTAATCGTATCTGATGTTTCACCTGATTGTGAAATACCGATTACCAGTGTGTTTGCATCAGTAACAGTTTTTCTGTAAATATATTCACTAGATGCTTCAACGTCCACTGGAATGTTCGTAAAATCTTCTAAAATATATTTTGCAACCATTGCGGCGTGTAATGATGTGCCACAAGCTATTATTTCAATTCTTTTTAGATTTTTAATTTCTTCTTTTGTAAGTTTTACTTCATCAAGAACAATTGGTTCGTTGATGTTAGGTAGTTTACCAGAGAGAACATTTCTAATTACGTCTGGTTGTTCATGAATCTCTTTCAACATGAAATGTTTGTAACCTAATTTGCTCATTGCAACTGGTTCCCAAGGTAATATTTCATCTTTCTTTTCAATTTGTTTTCCATCAATGTCTGTAACAAGTACACTTGATGGTGTCAAAACTGCAACCTCATCATCATCAAGATACATTACTCTTTTTGTATATTGTATGATTGCAGGGGAATCGCTAGCAAGGAAGTTTTCACCCTGCCCCATTGCGACGATAAGCGGTGCATTTTTTCTCGTGCCTACAAGAATATTTGGCTCATCTTGGTGCATAACACATAGTGCATATGCTCCTTTTAATCTTTTTGCTGCAGCTCTAACTGCTTTTGGTACATTGTTTGTTTTTGCGTATTCGTGTGCAATCAGGTGTGCAACTACTTCTGTGTCGGTTTCTGATTTAAAAATGCAACCAACTTTTTCTAATTCTGTTTTTAACTCTTTGTAGTTTTCGATGATGCCGTTGTGAACAATTGCAAGTTTTCCGCAATTACAAGTATGAGGGTGTGCATTTACGGTGTTAGGCAATCCATGTGTAGCCCAACGGATATGACCAATACCAGCTGTTGTTTCTTTTATTTCATTTTTTTTCTCAATAAGCAAATCTTTGAGATTTTGGAGTTTGCCTTCTGCTTTATAAACTTTGATTATGCGTTCAGAATTGATTGCGATACCAGCTGAGTCGTAACCTCTATATTCAAGTTTACTCAATCCGTTTAACAAAATATCAACGACTGATTTTGAACCAACATATCCGACAATTCCACACATAATATTATTCCCTCATTAAAAATCAATTTTATTTTAAAATTTTATTTCAAAAAATTATCTTTGGGAAGTAGATATAAATTAATATTTTATAAAGATTTAGGCAATAGGATTTCAAAACAAGTAATTACTGACGGTGATGAACCAGCAATTGCTACACTAGATTAGAAAAATGCTTCATGATATTATTTTTACAAGGTTAAGAAAGTAAAGGAAAGACAATTGAAAGATATTAGTTCATACAAGTTGGCAAGCGTAGTAGCGAGAATTTTGGATGATAAGCTTGCAAAAGATATTACAATTTTGAATATTGGTAATGTTTCAGTTTTGGCTGATTATTTTGTAATTTGTTCAGCTGATACAAATACTCAGGTAAAAAGTTTAACAGGCTATGTTCGTGATAGAGTCAAACATCTGTTTGAACGTATACCATCAGGTGAAGAAAATGATATGAAAAACAGATGGAATTTGCTTGATTATGGCGACGTTATTGTGCACATTTTGCATAGAGAAGAACGTGAAATGTATGCTATTGAAAAATTTTGGTCTCATGCTCACAAAATTGAACGTGAGGATTGGGAAGCTGAATCTGAAGAATTTTCTGAATACGAAAATCAATAAATCTTTTGTAATCATAACAAATTTATTGCTGGCTGCGTTGAGCCGGCAGCAATTGCGACACTAGATTAGATAAAAGTATAGTTATTTTAACTATGCTTTTTTAATATAACCACTTGGGCTATTGTTTAGTTGTTCTCTTTTCTATTAAATTTACAAGGATGTAATTTTGAAAAAAACTTTTATGCTATACTACTTGACATTGACATAGACGAATATGGAATATTTTGATGCCCGAATGTACTATTAATTCAGACATACTACTTAATTCTATTTTAGAAAACTGCCTAGATATAATTACAATTAAAGATTTAAATGGTAATTACATCGCTTGTAATAAAGCTTTTTTAAATCTTGTTAACATTTCTTCTGATGAAGATGTTATAGGAAAACATATTTTGGATGTTTTGACCTATGATAGTAAGGATTTTATTTTTGAACAATTTAAATCTGTTTTGAAGACAGGTGAAGCGTGTTCAGGTACTTTTGTATTAAAAGACAAACATATAAATAAGATAATTAATCAAACATCAACTCCTATTTTAAAAAATGGATGTATTGTTAGGGTATTATCTGTTTCTAGGGATGTTACACATGAAGAAAATTTGAAACATAAACTAATTGACAAAATATGTCAGTTGAACACTTTACTTGAGCATTTACCAATGCCTGTTTATCTTCGAGATACTGAGTTTAAATATAAAACAGGTTCAAAATATGCAAAAGATTTTGTTGAAAAAGGTGTAGATAGATATTGTGGAGATGTTCAGTTGGATATGGATTATACGGCTGAATTAGTTTCTCAAGAGGATAGATATATTCTGGATACTAAAAAAGCTTTACAAGTTGAACGGAAAACAATGTCAATAGATGGCTTGGAACAGTGGTATGAGATTTATAAAGCTCCAATTTTGGGTGAAGATAGGAATGTTTCTAGTATTTTAACTATTGCAAAAAATATTAATAGTGAGAAATTCTTAGAAACCCAGAAAGAACTTTTTCTTTCTACTTTGACTCACGATCTGAAAAACCCTGTTCAGGCGCAAATGATGAGTTTAAAGTTGTTGAGTGATGGAGTATTTGGCGAGTTGAAACCGGAACAACAAGAGATTCTTGATATGTTGATGGAGTCAACTGCATATATGCAAAAAATGATTAAATCAATTTTGACAACGTATAAGTTTGATAATGGTCAAATTACTTTGAATAAAGAAATTTTTGAAGTAGAAGAGTTGGTACAGTCTTGCGTGAATGAAGTTTTGGCATTTGCTCAAAGTAAGAATGTAAATATAATTTGTGATTTTGATATTAAGGATACAATGTTACTTGGGGATATTCAGCAACTTAGGCGTGTAATTTCCAACCTTATGAACAATGCGCTGAACTATTCTTATGATAATTCAGATATTAGAATTACAGTTGTGAATAATGGGCAGTCTATGGTATTTAGTTTTGAAAACTTTAGTCCTGTTATTCCCGAACATATTAAGGTGAATATTTTTGATAAATATGTTACTGGAGCTAAAAGTTTTAAGCATACAGGTATTGGATTAGGGCTATATTTTTGTAAAAAAGTTGTTGATGCACACAATGGTAGGATTTATTTGGATGCAGTTGGCGAATATAATAAATTTGTTTTTGAAATTCCATTGAAAGATGAAAATATCAACGCTTCTATTTCTTGGTAAAGTAGTTAAGTTTATTTTAAACGTTTTTTTTGTAATAATTTAGTAATGAATAGCAAAAATTTCAAGATTAATATTGCACATCTTTATCCCAAATTGCTTAATATTTACGGAGATTGGGGCAATGTGCTGACCATAAAAAAACGTTGCGAGTGGCGTGATATTGATGTGAATATAGAATCTATAAGTATAGATGACACTATTGATATAAAAAAATATGACTTTTATTTTCTTGGTGGTGGACAAGACCAGCAACAAGTCATAGTTGCAAAAGAGCTTTACAAGCATAGGTCAGCGTTGTTTGAAGCAGCTGATGAGGGTGCAGTATTTTTGGCTATATGTGGTGGTTATCAACTATTGGGGCATTTTTATCAGCCACAAGTAGGAGCAAAGCTTAATGGTATAAGTTTGCTCGATGCATATACTATTGCTGGTAAAAAACGTTTTATTGGTAATATTACTGCTAAATGTAATTTTACTGTTCCTGAAACTTTGGTTGGTTTTGAAAATCATAGTGGTTTAACTTATTTACAAGGCGAAACAAAACCACTTGGCTTTGTTTCCACAGGAAATGGCAATAATGGTAAGGATGGCACCGAAGGTGCAAGATATAAGAATGTATTTGGTACATATTTACATGGTTCTTTCTTGCCCAAAAATCCTCACTTTGCTGATTATTTGATTAAGCTTGCTTTAAGACGAAGATATAGTGAAAGTGTTCAGTTATTAAAACTTAATGATGATTTTGAAAAAAATGCACATAGTGACCTTGTGGATAGGGTTTATTAATTGTTAGTATTTGTTCTAATTTTGATAAATTAAGAAATTTATGCTATTTTTCTGGTATGAAGAGTTTTTTATTACGGATAGTTTTTATCATATCTTTGTTTTTACAAACACCAGCTCTAGCAGATGTTATGCCTCTTTATAGTGGTGCTATTAATAAAGAAACTATTGGTTTTTTGCAAGTTCCCAAAAAATTTAATATATATGCATATCCACGACTAGATGCTACAGTTTTGGATGTTGCCACAGTTGAAAGATTTGATATTAGTTTTAAGAAATATTCTATTGATCCTCAAGAAATGTATGTTGTTCAGTTAGGTGATAAGGGATATGAATTTTGTATGGTTGTTGATGTTCAAGATGACTGGTACAAAATATTGTATGACAAAACTAATAATAAATTTGGTTGGGTTAAGCCACAAAGTAATAGCGATTTTTACAGTTTAAGAGAATTTTATTCTCTATATGGGAAAAAAGACGGACTTTATTATATGAAGAATGTCGATTACCGCAAAAGAGGTGTTTATAGTGGTGCATATCAAGCATCTCAGAAAATTGATGGTTTAACTCTTGTGAAGAGTATAAAATTGCATAAGATTAGTGGTAACTGGGCGTTGGTGACTATTGTTGATATTGATAGTAAACCCAAAATTGGTTACATACGTTGGAGAGAAGATGATGGAACTATTCTTTTGTTCCCCAAGCTTGATAGATATAAGTAAAAAGCCTGCTAACTAGCAGGCTTTTTGTTTTTTATAACAATTTTGTAAGTATTTCTGGTTCATCATCAGTGACAAGCACAGTATGTTCAAAGTGTGCAGATGGTTTGCCATCTTTTGTTACCACCGTCCATTCGTCTTCTAATGTGTATACATCATCTCCACCAAGGTTTAACATTGGTTCAATGGCAATTGTATACCCACTTTTTAATACAAATTTGTTGCCAATTCTGTAGTTGAAAACGAAAGGTTCTTCGTGCATTGAATGACCGACTCCGTGTCCTCCGTATTGGCGAACAATACCAAGGTTTTTTGATTTTGCAACATCTTCGATTGCGCCAGAAACGTCTTCCAATAGTGCATTATTGCGCATTCTTTCAATACCTGCAAACAATGATTTTTCAGTTGTTTCCAAAAGCATTTTGCATTCATCAGAGATGTTGCCAACCGGATAAGTCCAAGCACTGTCTCCAACAAGTCCTCTGTATGTTGCTCCAACATCAACACTAATAATATCACCTTCTTTTAGAATGGTTTTTTCTGATGGAATTCCGTGGACTACTTCACCATTTATAGATGCACAAATAGTTGCAGGAAAACCACTATATCCCAAGAAGGTTGGGATTGCTTTGTGTTCTTTAATTATGTTGTGAGCAATATTATCAAGTTCTTTTGTTGATATACCAGGTTCTATTACTCGTTTCATTTCTTGATGAACGAGGGCAACAATGTTGCCCGCTTCTTTCATCAGTTTAATTTCTTCTCGTGATTTTTTGCGTACTGCCATTATCCAATCACTTCTTTCAATTTTGCGTAAATTTCGTCAACTGAGCCAGTAGCATCGATTTTTGAAAGGATGCCTCTTTCTGCATAGAAGTCGATTAACGGTGCAGTTTGTGCAAAGTATGTGTCAAATCTGTTTTTTGCGATTTCTTCAGTGTCATCTTTTCTTTGAACAAGCTCTGTTTGACAAGCATCACAAATACCTTCTTCTTTTATAGGCATAGTTTTTAGGTTGTAAATTGCACCACATTTTGGACAAGAACGTCTATAAATAATTCTTTCCATAAGGTTTTCAATAGGAACATCAAAGTAAATTACTTTTGTATTAACTTCTTTGTCCGCATCAATTTCTTTCAACATTTCATCAAGCATATTTGCTTGTTCAATGCTTCTTGGGAAACCATCAAGAATAAAGCCTTGTTGTACATCGTCTTGTGAAAGTCTGTCTTTGATGATTTGTGCAACGACTTCTACAGGAACCAATGCACCTTTTTCAACATAATCTTTTGCAATTTTACCAGCTTCAGTACCTTTTGCCATAGCTTCACGAAGAAGTGAGCCTGTATCAACATGTACAAAACCAGTTTCTGCAGCAAGTTTTTTTGTTTGTGTACCTTTGCCACTAGCTGGTGGGCCCATAAAAATCAATTCTTTTTTCATAAATCACTACCTTTTTAACCTGTAATACCCTTATATTATCACGCAGAGAATATATGTACAAGGCGAAAATGGTTATATAGTGCTTATTTCAGAAGTATATAAAAAATATATGTATTTTTGTAAAAAATGTATCAATAAGACTTCATATTTTAGTATAAAAAACTTATACTAAAGTAGTAGGGAAATGAATTCCCTAACCCCATAAATGTCTATTGTCTAAACAGGGAATTTACCAGCAATTTGCAAAGGATAGCAGGTCGTTTGGTGTTGTCTGAAAAGGTACGTAATAAAACGATGACAAGGAGTCGTTCGTTTTGTGATGTGCCAGCTTAGGTATCGTCGTGCAGTCAGGGATCGGACTGCGTAGTAAAAACAAAAAGGAATTTAATATTATGTCTATCGTCATTAATACGAACATGCCGGTTATGATTGCTGAAACTGAATTGCAAAAAGCTTCTGCTGCAATTAATAAGAGTATGCAAAGACTGTCAACAGGTTTGCGCATCAATTCTGCAAAGGATGACCCTGCGGGTTCGTACATTGCATCTGGAATAAATACTCGTTTACGTGGTATTCAGGTTGCAATGCAAAACGTGTCTACTGGTTCAAGCTTAATCTCAGTTGCAGAGGGTGACTTGACGATTATTGCTGACCACTTGGATAGAATTAAGGAATTAGCAACGCAGTATGCTAATGATACTTTGTCTACTCTTGAACAAAATACTATCAAGGATGAAGTTAAACAAAGAGTTGACGAAATAAATCGTATTGCAGCTGAGGCAGCATTTAATAAAGTAAAACTTTTAGATGGTAGTAGAGATAGTGTTCGCATACAGATTGGGCCAGATGGTGCACCTGATTACAATGCTCTTGTCATTGAAGATGTATTTACAAATGCAACTACGGGACAAGATGGATTGAAATTGTTTGGTGGTACTTATGCTGATGTTGATGCTGCATTTGCTGATGCTACAACTGCTGCGGATTTCATGGATGTTGTTGAAGATTCATTGGATGGTGTAAACAGACGTATTGCCACTGCTGGTATATACCAAAACCGTTTGGAGTCAATTACAAATTTATTATTGATTCAAAGTGAAAACTTAACTAGTACATATAGTTCAATAGTGGATGCTGATATTGCTATGGAAACTTCAAATTATGTTAAAAACCAAATTCTCCAACAAACAGCTTCTGCTATGTTAGCACAAGCTAACCAAGTACCAGGCTCTATTGCTTTGAGTTTGATACAGGGTGTAATGTAATTATTTTTGTACAAGTTTCAAGTTGGACTTTTTACATAGTTTTTACTAAAAAATAGACGATAAATAATAAGACAATAGTTATTAGTTGTATTTTCAAACAATTTGTTTGTACAAATACAACTTTTTTTTATCTCCAACTAAAGTTTGAGAAACGTCCAACTAAATAAGTATTCTAAACTAATTAGTTATACTTTATTATTAGAGTGTAAACAGGATGAATGAAGAGATAACTTTAATCCCATCAAATGCTTTGTTTTAATGCATTTGAGTATATTTTATAACGTAAGACAAGTAGTTAG
>JAZSES010000038.1:0-2875 GCA_045531805.1 Candidatus Limenecus sp.
ACTTTTTAAGCAATATAATTTTCCTGTTATATATGTTCAGGGTGTTGTTTTATGAAAAAATTGTTAATTTATTTATTTTTGATTGTATTTTGCTATGGAACTTGTATTTTAGTAGCACACAATTTGAAAGTTGATAGTAGGCGTGGTTGTTGTTCTCATCATGGTGGCGTTTGTGGCTGTTCAAATGGTAGAGCTGTATGTTGTGATGGTTCTTATAGTCCTAGTTGTGGCTGTTATTAATGAAGAAGGTAATTTTTATATTTATATTAATTGTATTAAGTCCTAGTTTTTCATTTGCTTCACACTTGTATCCAGAAAAAGAATACCAAAGGGTTTGGTGTACTATTAATGGCGGTATTTCTGAGTATGTTTTAACTGATAAAGCTCGTGTTGATTGTGTCACTAAAGATTACGCCATAGAATTTGATTTTGCTAATAAATGGGCTGAAGCAATCGGCCAGTCTTTGTATTATGGGGCTTCGCTTGGTAAGCAATCAGGTATTGTTTTGATATTAGAAAATTTTCAGAGTGATAAAAAGTATTTAAATCGTTTATTATCTGTTGCGAAATTATATAATATTAATGTTTGGATTATTACCCCTGAAATGCTGGCAAATAGGTTGAATTGCGATAATTGATATTCATTGTTTATATATAATTGTTAAGAAATATTAAGCAAATACAACTTAAAAAGGCAATTCTCGAAAGCAAAATGTTTTTATTAAGGTACGAGGAACTAATTACAACACGAGAGGACATCCACAATGGGTTACGCAATTTTCACAGCTAGAAAATTGATGTTGACAAACCGCATTAGCCAGTTGAACTTTAGGAGAATGCAGTTGAGCCAACAACAACAGACCTTATCTGATATGGCAGGTCAGATGCAACGTGCGATGGCCGCTAGAAAAAATTTATTTTCTAACATTGCTAATATGTTCCAGATGGGTATGCAACAAATGCAAAATGCGGCAATGCAGTCTTTATATCAAAATGTATCTTCAGGTGGACAAATTAATGTTGATGCATCTCAATTAGGTTCACTATTAGCTGGTGCAAATTATATGAATCATCCGATATTTGGATTTATTAATATGATGCAACAAAACGATCAAATGATTGCAGATAATAACTTTAGAAAAATTCAAGAACAAGAAAATCAAATTGAACTTCAAGCAAAATCAATCGAAACACAGTTGGCAGCTGCTCAAGCTGAACTCAAAGCGGTTGAAGACCAAGAAAGAAAAAATATTGAAGCTTCAGCTCCAAAATTTGCATAATAAGAAATTACGATACGAATACACCAAATACAATGAAGCCAATCTCAACGAGATTGGCTTTTTCTTAATCTTTGAAATATTTTTTATCAATAAGCTCATCTGGCATAAATTGTTGTTTATAATCTGGATTTGCGTGTGTATAAACATAGCCTTTCCCAAATCCGTATTTTTTAGCATCTTTGTAGTGCGCATCTCTAAGGTGCATTGGTGGTGAATAATCAAGACCATTTACAATATCAGATAAGGCTTCATCAATAGCGCAAATTGCCTTGTTTGATTTTGGCGCATCTGCGACATACGCGACTGCTAAGGCTAATGGTATTCTTCCCTCTGGCATTCCTAATAATTCAACCGATTTGTGTGCATTAACTGCTATATTGAAGGCATTTGGGTCTGCTAGTCCGACATCTTCTGCTGCACAAGTTATCAGTCGCCTTGCGATAAAACGTGGGTCTTCGCCTCCAGCTATCATTTTTGCAAGCCAATAGATTGCGGCATTTTTATCACTACCTCTCAGGCTCTTTTGGAATGCTGATGCCATATCATAGTGTTCTTGCCTAGAGTATTTTATTGTTTTTTCTTGTGCAAGACTTTCCAATATTTCTTTGGATAAACATCTTTTATTGTCTTTGTAGTCAGCAGCGAAGTATGAATTTTCAACTAAGTTAAGAGCTAGTCTTGCATCGCCGCCAGCATATTTAATCATAAAATCTAAGACTTCTTGTTTTAGTACAATAGCACCATGCTTGTCAGACAAATATTTGAAGCCTTTTGTGACGATTGCTGCAATACTATCATCGTCAATAGGTTGGAGCATAAGTACTTGAACTCTTGAAATTAAGGCAGGTACGACTTGAAACGATGGGTTTTCTGTTGTAGAGCCGATAAGATAAAATGTTCCATTTTCTAAGTATGGAAGTAGTGCATCTTGTTGAGTTTTGCTATATCTATGAATTTCGTCTATGAATAGAATTGTTTTCTTTCCATAACGTAGATTGTCTTTTGCTTTCTCAACACAGTCTTTTATATCTTTTATTCCTGAATTTACGGCACTGAGTTCGATGAAATCACTACTAGTTTTAGTAGCAATTAATCTTGCTAGTGTAGTTTTTCCGCAACCTGGCGGTCCCCAAAATATACAGGAAAATAAACGTCCAGAACGTAACAAATTAAGAAATGCACTATTTTGTCCCAAAACTTGGTTTTGTCCTAGATATTCTTCCAATGTTTTTGGTCTAAGTGTTTCTGCTAATGGTGTTTGTTTGTTCGATTGTTCTAGTGTGTCAAATAAATTCATAACCTCTCCTGTATTAATTATAATATCATTGGATGAAATATTTAAAGTTAAAAATGACTTCTCTTAAAATTAAGTTATAATTATAGTTATGAAAAAGATATTTACTTTATTGTTTGTATATTTAGTTACATCTATGGCTTGCTATTCTGCAGGTTATAAAGGTTCTTTGCCTGATATTAAAGGCGCTTTTGACTATGTTCGTACTGCACCTCAATCGACAAAGGGGATATATACTCATTTAGATGAAAATGAAAAACCGAATTATAAAAAAATTCCAAAAGAAAATAAAGCGTATATT
>JAZSES010000200.1:0-4082 GCA_045531805.1 Candidatus Limenecus sp.
AGGTGCTGATGTTATATATACACAATTGTTTTTTAATAATGAACATTATTATCGTTTTGTTGAAAAATGCAGAAAATTAGGGATAAATGCTCATATTATCCCTGGGATTTTACCAATAATTAGCTTTGAACAATTATGGAAAATGATTGGTCTTTCTCAAGTTGATGTTCCCAAAAAACTTTTCAATGATTTGGAAAAACACAAAGAAGACAAGTTGTATATAAAACAATACGGTATAGATTATACATCCCAACAATGCGATGAGCTTATGGCTTTTGGTGTTGATGGTATTCATTTTTACACACTAAACAAGGCATACTCTGTTTCTCATATTTTAGACAATTTATTTAGTTGATAAGGATTATTGATGAAATTAATATCAGAAAACTTACATATTATATCAAAGACAACAAAACAAGCTGTTTTGAATAGAGATGAGGCTTATGTGCGAGAATTAATCACACGGCAAATTTCTACAAAACCAGATTGGATAGATTTGAACATTGGACCAGCTAGGGGTGTTTTTGCAGGTTCTATGGAGTGGCTTACTAATATTGCTCAAGAAATGACAGATATACCACTTTCTTTTGATAGTACCAATTTGGAAGAAGTGTCAGTTGGTTTATCTTTGGCAAGATGTTCTGAAAATTGCTTGATAAATAGTACTAGTGCTGATGATGTTCGATTGGATAAGTCTACTGACTTGGTATCCGAATATAATTGTGGATTGATAGCTTTGACTATGAATTCTGAAATAGGCATACCTAAAGAAGCTGATAGACGTTTGGAATTGGCTTTTGAAATCAATTCAGTAACTGAGGCAAAGGGTATTTTAAACGAAAAAATATATTTTGATCCTTTGGTTTTACCGATTTGTGTTGATCAAACGCAAGCAATTGAAGCTTTGAATACAATTAGGATGATTAAAGAAAGTTTTGACCCTATTGTTATGACGACTGTAGGACTTTCAAATGTTTCTAACGGTTGTCCTAAAGAATTACGTTCCTTAATAAATCGTGTATTTATGGTTTTGGCTATGGGATGTGGTTTGGATACTGCTATTGTTGATTCATTCGATACAGAGTTGCTTAGAATTAACAAAATGCTTGAGTCTTCTATTGCTGAAAAGTCTTACGATAATGCTTATTTAAACCTATATTCAATGATGCAAAGCTTTGGGGATTTAGATTCTATTGAAATTGATAAACAAGATATTGACCAAGTTAGAATAATAAAAACTGCAGAAATATTATTGAATAAAAAAGTATATTCAAACAGTTATTTGGATATTTAATTCGTTTTATTATGTTAATATAGTTTTTAATGTAACCAAATCTTCGTAAGAAGCCCCAGCCTCAGTTAGTTCTTCGGCTGAAATTCCAAACAAAGTTATTATATTTTTTATTTCAGCACTGAAGTCGTTGATTTTTACCGCTTCAACAATTCTTCTTACAGCTTCTTCCCTTGTAAAAACAGATGGTAATGAATTCATCGCTCCACCTGTATTTATGCAATTTCTAAAATTTCTCTTTTTCGCCTTACCCATAAATATATAATATACGGGCAAAGAAAGAATATATCAATGCCCGTAGCCTATTGTTTAAAGTGTTTTTAAGTATTCATCTATTGCTTTTGCAGCTCTTTTCCCCGCACCCATTGCGTTGATAGCATTTGACTCACCAGTTGGTGCAACATCTCCGCCTGCGTATACTCCAGAAATTGACGTTTCTCCTGTTTCTGCATTAACGATAATGTAACCTCTTTTGTCTGTTTCGAGGTTGAGATTTTCATTTTTTGCAGAAGATTGGATTATAGGATTTGGGCCAGTACCAAGTGCAACTATTACTGCGTCAAGTTCTATTGTAGCAGTTTCTCCAGTCGCTACAGGTCTTCTTCTACCTGATTCGTCTGGTTCTCCTAATTCCATTACATCGAATTTCATTGCTTTTACATAGCCGTCTTCGCCAATTATTTCTGATGGTGCGTGTAAAAATTTGAAGATAACACCTTCTTCTTTTGCGTGTCTGATTTCTTCCAACCTAGCTGGTAATTCAGTTTCTGTTCTTCTGTATGCGATATAAACTTCTTTGAAACCAACACGAACGGCGGTTCTTGCTGCGTCCATCGCAACATTACCTCCGCCGATGACTGCAACCTTTTCGCCAACTTTTAGTGGTGTTGGTGTTTCAGGATTATTTGCTTGCATAAGATTTACTCGTGTAAGAAATTCATTTGCGCTATATACACCATTTAGATTTTCTCCAGCAATATTCATCATTTTAGGTAAGCCAGCTCCAGAGCATAGGAATATAGCTTTAAAACCATCCTCTTTGAGTTGATTTATTGTTATTGATTTTCCAACAATGACATTTTTCTCAAATTTAACGCCAATGTCTTTAAGACCTTCGATTTCTCTGTCTAACACTGTTCTTGGTAGTCTAAATGGTGGTATACCATATCTAAGTACGCCACCTAATTTGTGTAATGCTTCAAACACAGTTACATCATATCCAGCTTTTCTTAAATCTGCGGCAGCAGTTATACCTGCACAACCAGAGCCTACGATTGCTACTTTTTTATTGTTGTTTTTTATTTCACCGACTTTTGCAGTTGTATTGTCACCAACATAACGTTCCAATGCGCCTATTGCAACTGGCTTGCCTTTTATGCCTAAAACGCAATTACCCTCACACTGTCTTTCTTGTGGGCATACGCGACCGCAAACTGATGGCAACATGCTCGTTTCTCTGATTATGTCGCCTGCCTTTTCGATATCGTTTTCTTTTATGGCTTTGATAAAGTCTGGTATTTGTATGTTAACAGGACAACCTTTTACGCATTTTGCGTTTTTACAATTTAAACATCTTGATGCTTCAAGTTGTGCTTGTTCATCTGTGAAATTGTTTTCAACTGCATCAAAATTTGTTCTTCTTAATATTGAATCCTGTTCAACAGGGTGTTGTCTTTCTATTTTATTCATATAGCTACCTACTCCATAATTCTTTAAAAATTATAATATAAAATTAAACGTCAAGGTAATTTTTTAGTTCCCAATCGGTAATTTGTGTTCTATATTCATTCCATTCCATTTTTTTATCGTTTAAGTATGTTTCATAGATATAATCACCTAGTGCAATTTTTGCAACCATGCTCTTTTCCATTTCTTCTAGTGCTGTGAACATGTTTCTTGGTAGCGATTTTATTTTTCTTTGTTTTATCTCATTGTCAGACAATTGAAATAAGTTTTTTTCAATTGGTCTTGGTGCATCTGTTTTGTTGCGTATTCCGTCTAAGCTAACTTGTAGTAGTGTTGCGAAAGCTAGATATGGATTTGTTGCGCAGTCAGGTGAACGAAGTTCTATACTAGTGTCGTCACCTCGTTTTGTTGGTACTCGTATTAATGCACTTCTTGTTACCAGTGACCATGCTATATATACTGGTGCTTCGTGATCTTTTACGAGTCTTTTAAAACTATTAATTGTAGGGTTAAGTACTGCAGTTATCCCTTTAATATTTTTTAGGAGTGAGCCTATTGTATAGTAAGCAATCTCAGATAGTTTTGTATCTTTTTTTTCGTCAAAGAATAAGTTGTTTTTTTCATTTGTTAATATGAGATTTAGGTGTAATCCAGATCCATTTTCTTCATAAATGGGTTTTGGCATAAATGATGCTTTTATTTTGTAGTGTTCTGCTATTATTTTGGTTACAAATTTGAATGTTATTAAATTGTCTGCTGTTTTTATTGCATCGTCATAGCCGAGGTCAACTTCATACTGATAGGGTGCTCCTTCGTGGTGTAGAGCTTGGATTTGATAGTCCATTTCCTCTAGAGTTGTCATTATTTTTAGAACTACATTTTCATAGTTGTTTGTATAAATTGCATCGTAGTAACCTGTTTTTACAGTTTGTGAATTCGATATTTCATCGTTAACTGTGTTGAATAAGAAAAATTCTATTTCTGGACTTATTTTAAGGTGCACGCTTTGTTCATTTGCTTTTTGGATTATTCTTTTTAAGTTTGAACGAGGACAACCTTCAAATGGTTCTTTATTTGAATGATATATGTCACATATGAAACGAGC
>JAZSES010000014.1:0-2299 GCA_045531805.1 Candidatus Limenecus sp.
CATATTATGAAAAAATCAATGATATGCTTGATAGCTTGTATTTTGCAAAAGCTACTGCAATAAAAAAAGATTATGGCAAAATTGCATTTTTGAAAAATTTAAAAGGTTTGGTTTTTGAAGTAAATGATAGAGATGGACATAAAATAAATTATCAAAATATTTCCAATAAAAATCAGCAAAATATTTCCAAAATAAATATCTTAGATAAAGAAAATCGTATTGTTTCAACTTTTTTAGTTAAGGATAAAAACAAAGTTGTAAAAAATTATAATCCTACGTACCCTAGCATAATTCCAGCTGTTTTAAAATTTTACAATGATGATGAGCTAGATAATTTGCAAGGCTTAAAATTTATTCCTGAACTTGAAAGATGTATGCAAGATTTTTGTGTCTACTTAGAGAATAGATTTGTGGATGAAAAAGAAACACAATTACAAAAACAAAGAGAAAAAGAAAATTTAAAAACTGAAAAACTTTTGAAGACGGCAAACAAGAATTCAAAAAGAAACAATAAAGTTGAGTTTAAAAAACTTATTGAATGTACACAAAAAGACTTTAAAAAGGCTTTGAAATCTGCATTTGATGATAATAATGCGTTTTTATCAAAATTGGATGAATTAAAGAAAAACTTTGAAGACTTTTTTGCAAACATAGAAAATGAATAATTTATTATTGTAATTTCTTCACGTGGTATAATAAAACGTAAGGAAGAGAGGGGCTTATGTATAATCCTAAATCACACAAAGCTGAAGAGTTTATTTGCCATGAAGAAGTTTTGGATACTTTGGAATATGCGCAAAAAAACAAGAATAATATTGATGTTATAGATAAGATTTTAGAAAAAGCTAGGCTAAAAAAAGGACTTACTCATAGAGAAGCGGCTGTTCTTTTGGATTGCGAAATAGAAGAAAAGAACAAAGAAATTTTAGATTTAGCAATGGAAATAAAACAGGATTATTATGGTAACAGGATAGTTCTGTTTGCACCTTTGTATTTGTCAAATTACTGCGTAAATGGTTGTGTGTATTGCCCATATCATTATCAAAATAAAACAATACCAAGACGTAAACTTACTCAAGAAGAAATTAGAAATGAAGTTATTGCTCTTCAAGATATGGGGCACAAACGTTTGGCGATTGAAGCAGGGGAAGACCCTGTAAACAATCCTATTGAGTACATTCTCGAATCAATAAAAACAATTTACTCGATAAAACATAAAAATGGTGCAATTCGCAGAGTAAATGTAAATATAGCAGCAACAAGTGTTGAAAATTATAGAAAATTACACGAAGCTGGTATTGGTACATATGTTTTGTTCCAAGAAACTTATAACAAGGAAACTTATGAACGGTTACACCCAACTGGTCCAAAACACAATTATGCATATCATACCGAAGCTATGGATAGAGCAATGGAAGCTGGTATTGACGATGTTAGCTTAGGTGTATTATTTGGCTTAGAATCATATAGATACGAATTTGCAGCGTTAATGATGCATGCAGAACACTTAGAAGCAGCATTTGGTGTTGGACCTCATGCAATTAGTGTTCCTCGCATTAAAAAAGCTGATGATATCGACCCAGACAAATTTGACAATGGTATAGATGATGATACATTTGCAAAAATTGTTGCATGTATTAGAATTGCAACTCCATATACAGGCATGATTGTTTCTACAAGGGAGTCAGCAGAGTGTAGAGAAAGATTGCTAAACTTGGGTGTTTCTCAAATGTCTGGTGGTTCAAAAACTAGTGTAGGTGGATACTTTAATCCAATGCCAGAAGTTGAAGATTCAGCACAGTTTGATATATCTGATAAAAGACCGCTTGATGATGTAATAAAATGGCTTATGGAATTAGGATTTTTACCTAGCTTCTGTACAGCTTGTTATAGAGCTGGTAGGACTGGAGAAAGGTTTATGGAAGTATGCAAGCAACAACAAATTCATAACTTCTGTCACCCCAATGCTTTGATTACGTTAAAAGAATATTTGGAAGATTATGCATCCCCTGAAACAAAAGCAATTGGTGAAGCATTAATAAAAAAAGAAATGAGTACTTTGGTAAGTAGTGAACAAGTTAAACAAATTGTTGCTGAAGACTTAATAAAAATTGAGCAAGGTGAAAGAGATTTTCGTTTTTGATGTTATTAGAGATGAGAAATTAACTTTATATAATAAAAATCCCTCACTAAAGTGAGGGATTTTTATTTAAAAGTTTCAAACGGTTGTCACTCTGAACTTGTTTTAGGGGCGCCATGTCCTTGCGATGCTGGAACAAGCTCAACACGACGCTCAATT
>JAZSES010000389.1:0-2822 GCA_045531805.1 Candidatus Limenecus sp.
TAAATTATTTATTTCAATGTGCTTTTTCACTTCATCAAAATATTTCAATGGAATAAATCCATCATTCATTTCACCTTGAATTTCTTCTATTTTGCTACCAACTAAACGAACACCTATTTGGGGTTGTCCTTTTTCTAAAAACACATAAAAATCACCTTTTTCCAAATAAGGACGTGCATTATAAGATTTTGTACACCAAGATTTGTGAGAAAGAACTTTTAATTTATCAACATTCGCATCAAAATTTTCTGAATCATGTTTTTTGGATGGAATTTTTATCCATTTTGTTTCCGTTTCACCTGTATCAATATCTTCTACATAAAAATTTGCCAATTTTGTTTGATACAATTTGTTTAAATTGAAAGAATAATTTTTATTTGTTTTTATATTATTTTCAATTTCTGAAATACAATCAGCCAGAACACCCTTATTCAAAACTGGTGGAAGATTATCATTGTTGGGCTTTAAATCTTTTGTTATTGAATCTAAAATCAAAAGCTTAGTAGCATTGTTATATCCACCATTTTCTTTTAGAACATAATTAATCCACTCTTTAAGCATAGCTTTTCTTTGAATTTTGGTTTCTTCTTGCCTACCGCCAAAATCTTTGTTCTGAACATTTGTTTTTATTTCTTTTTCACACCACTTTTGCAAATCGTCTTTTGTTTTAAATTTTTCTAATGGTGCTTTATATTTTTCTACAACAGCAAAATCAATGCCTTCAAAATCAGTTTTCTTTACAATTAAACCAGAAAAGGACACTGTATCATTTTTTAATGGACCAAGATTTGCAGCAGAAATATTTACATTTTTCTGCAATATCAAATTTTTTATTGAATAACTTGGTACACTTCTTACTTCCATAAATTATATAAAACAACTTTAATAGATAAATTGCCTTTTCATAAAAAGAATATTGATAATATGCATTATGTAAAAATTATAGATTTCATTATACTATGTAGACCTTTGTGTAATGAATTACAGAATGTATGTGAACAACAATTAGCTCCATTTGTTTGAGCTGTCTATAGCATTTTTGTTAATTGTGTAATTCGTTAGTTAAAAAGTTCAGGATTTTAATAAGCTTTTTGCTAACGAGCAAATTAGGACAGCGAGTTATGGAGCTTTGGTGAACATTACATTCTGTATGAGTGTAACAGTAGGTCTACAGTTTCTTGGGCTCCACCCGTTCTTTGCATCAAAGAATGGGTGGAATATATATCTATTTTTATGAAGTGAAAATTTTATTTCAATCAAATTTCTTTTACATAATGCATATTATTAAGACAAGAACCAAAAATATCTAATCTAGTGTCGCAATTGCAGCCGGCTCAACGCAGCCAGCAATTACTCACCTTTGACTTCTTTTGCCGAAATCTTTGATTTCGTGCAAAATGTCTTCACTATGTGAACAAAACGCCACTCAAAAAATTCGTTCACATATATTTTATACGACACACAAAAACTTCGTTTTTGCTTTGTCTACCTCTATTCAAAACTTGCCACAGGCAACTTTTGAACAGAGTTCTTCTTATCACGAATTTTTCTCGGACAAATTAATTCTCAACAATTCTTGCACCATTTTCTTCAACTTGAAGAGTAAGAATTTTTGATTTAACATTCAAATCTGCCCAAACATTTGAAACAGTTTCTCTAATGTGTGCCAAATTATTACCGAAAGAAATAACCAAAATAGATGGTCCTGCACCACTAATAACTACACCCATGACATTTTCTTCATGTTTTAAAGCTTCTTTGATTTCTTTTAATCCAGGAATAAGCTTTTCTCTGTATTGTTGATGTAATCTATCATCAAGTGCAACTTTCATTAGTTTTTCATCATGAGAATTAACCGCTTGAATAAGCATACCAACGTGTTTCAAATTAAAAATAGCATCTTTCATAGGTACAGACTCTGGCAAAACAGAACGAGCAATACTTGTTGAAAGTTCATAATCTGGAATACAAACAGTAATATTCCAATCATTAGGCCAATTTATCTTTGAATAAACAACACTTCCATCATCTTCCAATGAAGAAACAACAAATCCACCAACAAGCGCAGGGGTAATATTATCAGGATGATTTTCAATTTCTGTCGCAATAGATAAAAGAGCTGCCTCATCAGCAGGACGACCCAACAGCTCATTTGCAGCTATCAAACCGCCAACAATAACTGCAGCAGAACTACCTAACCCCCTAGCAATAGGTATTTGCGTTTTAATCGTAATTTTAAGTTCGCTAGGTGTCTGACCAATAGAATTATACAAAAGCTCAATCGCCTTATAGACAATATTATTTTCATCAGTAGGAATTGAAATTATATCCTGTTCATTGGTCTCATCAATGATATTTATCTCAATACCAGTACCTGGCATAATAGTTTCTTCTACTGTAATTGTATTAAAAATAGGCAAAGCCAAGCCCAATGAATCAAATCCAGGCCCTATGTTTGCTGTTGTCGCAGGTACTTTTACTGTAACTTTCATAATAAACCTAATCTAGTAATACAGCCGCATCGCAACTGTTTACTCTTTTAAAGAATTGTTAGAAAAATCGCTTAAACTTTTTTGTTCTTTCAACTTTTCTTATCAAATCTTTCCTACTTCCACAGTCGATTATAACACAAGCAAATTTTTGACAAGAGTTACTCCGAAAACATTATTTTTATTAACTCAATTTATGCTAATATGTAGTTGTTGAGTTTGTCCGAGAAAAATTCGTGATAAGAAGAACTCTGTTCAAAAGTTGCCTGTGGCAAGTTTTGAATAGAGACTCTGCCGAAACAAAGGTGACTAAATGTCACGTTTGTTGAGAGG
>JAZSES010000196.1:0-1889 GCA_045531805.1 Candidatus Limenecus sp.
AGATAAAAAACATAAACATATCTTTGGCACAAAACAAACCTAAAACAGATGTTTCAAACAGAAAAACCATTGCATAATACAACTTGTGTTTACTTCTAATATGAAGCTTGCTCATAAACAAGGTTATCAAAACAATAAAAGTTGTTAACATAACAAATAACAAAGTCATGCCATCAACAGCAAACTTTGCACTAATCCCCAAACTTTTTAACCAGGACATTCCACCAAATGTAAGCTCTTTTTCATAGGACATCCCAAACAAGCTAGAATCAAAAAAAGCTAAAAAGAAAAGTGAATAAATAAAATGAACTGCAGCAAACCATTTTGCAAATCTTCTTACTATTACCTGATGGCTCGGAAATTTTGGAAAAATAATAATTCCAGCAACAACCATCGGTAAAAATATAAGCCAAATTAAAGATAAAAAATTCATTCTACTCCACCCCAAATTAAACTTTTATAAACATTGAATAAAAAACAAGAACAAATGTAAAAATCAAAACAAGTCCAATCAATGAATACAAAAGATAAGACTGAAAATTACCTGCCTGAAACCTTACACAAAGATAAGATGCCAATCGAATTGCAAGCTCAGAAACATTCATTACAGTTTCCACAATATATTTTTCAACAAAACTTATCACATTACAAAACGGATTAAAAAGCTTATTCAACAAGCCGAACAAAATAAATACACTAAAAATAACAGGGATAGTCCAAACCCAGTTTTTGTCTAATGCTGAGAAAAAAGTTTCTAATCTCAAAGATAAAAATATACCAACCAAAAGAATACAAATATTTTGTACAAACACTATTTTGCTCAAACTCGTTGCATTGACTTTGTCAAAAACAATATAAACAAAAGCTTGCATAAACTTCATAATTATTACAAATAACAACATTGAACAAAATAAAACGAACAAAGGTGCAGACAACATAGAATTCATCAAAGTCACAATACTATCAATACTCGTATATGCTAAAGCACGAGTATTATTCATCTGATTATATATAACAGCATAATAGAGCATTGTAATTACACAAAACAGTAGCATCAAATCACCAATTCGATTATAAATAAAAGACTTTACACCAGCCTTAGATTGTTCTCTATGAGAAAAATCAAAATTTATACTCAAATAAGAAACTACACCAAGAATTTCACAAAACAAATATGTTTGAAACAAATTACTAGATAAAAATAAACCATTCAAAGAAAATGCAAAAAAGTTAATCAAAAAAATAAGCTTAGAAAACCTAAAAAAGTCACAAACATTTAAATAAGCAAAAATCTGCAAAGCACAATTAACAAACGCAACCAGCAACAAAAATGAGACCGAAACTTTATCTAAAAGTATCCCCAATGAAAATGACCAAAAATCCAAATTCAACCACGCAAAATCTACTGAAACAATAGATTTTGTCAACATTGAATTAAAAAATACAAAAACACTGAAAAATAAACAAATAAACGACGAAATCAAACTAATCAAAAACAAAGTAGATTTATCTAGTTTGTTTGAAATCAAAGCATTTCCAGCGAGAACCAAACACATAAACAGTGGCAAAAACAAAACAAGATTAATGTTTTCAACAAAAAACTTCATTAACTCTCCTTATCTTTTACTTTCTCAGCGTCAAGATACTCATTGGCTTTATATATTTTGTAGAGTATAACAATCGCAACAATCATTTGCATCATCGATATAAGCAATACAAATATACTAATCATATTTGCATTCTTAAAACTCATATCGCAATAATAAGCAAAAACAACGAAATTAATCACAATTGAAATACTCATAATAAACAACGACATCACAATACGCAATAAATTTCTAGACAATAAAACCCCTAGCAAACCAATAAAAAAAAGAACAAATGAAATA
>JAZSES010000039.1:0-1672 GCA_045531805.1 Candidatus Limenecus sp.
TAGTAAAATATCAAAACCAAATGTCGAAATTACAAAATTAGTAAATGAACTGTTAGAAGAAAATCTACCCAAATTTACACAAAATGACAACACAGTAAAAAAATAGGCCAAAAGCCTATTTTTTTTTTATTAAAAATCAGATTTTATATATAAACTCAAATACATATATCTACATAACATAACTGTGAAAAGTAAAATAAAAATTGACCAAACCAAATAACCAAGTGGAGAATAAAAAATTTAATATAAAAAACTATTATCTAATTATGAAAAAACTACTGTCATTATTAATACTCATTAGTCTAACAACACCAGCACTAGCAAATACTTGTAATACACAAGAACAAATCATTGCTGAAGAACAACTATTTTCAGAAAAAAATGAAGAATATAGCAAGGTTGTCGTTACAAACCAAAGAAATATTCTATGCGCAGGTAATATAATAAAAATTGCATTTGACTGCCCATACCATTCTGAAAAATCAAAAGCAGGTGACAAGATAACATTCAACCTACAAGAAAGTTTATATACACAAGAAGGAACACTAATATTCCCAGTAAACACAAAATTTTGTGCAACGGTAATAAAAATTGTCAAACAAAGAATCCCAAACAAAAACGCTCGTGTATATCTAAGATTTGACAGCATAATGTTTCCTAGCGGCGGCGCATACGAATTTTCTGCAAAACCATACACAAAAGACGGTTCTCTAAAAGAAGGACCGTGGATGACAACAGGAAAACTCGCCGCCTCAACTGTCGGACTAGGTGCTATTGGTGCAGGTGCAGGCGTTGGGTTTGCGTTCATTCCAAATCCGGCTAAAATAGGTACAGGCCTAGCAATTGGTATTCCGATTGGAGCATCAGTTGGTTTTATTCTTGGATTAATCACACCAGGGTTAAAATACCACGCAAAAGCTGGCGAACAAATAAAAATAATTACCTGTAAAGACATGGCATTCCCTAAACAAGAATGTGGATGTAAAAACTAAAACAATAGCTCAGAATTTTGGCTTAGGCATTGCAATGATAATTTTTCGGAAACATCTTTGGGAAAACGCATTTTGTGAAAAACAACATTAGTTTTATTAATATCTTGGTTTGAACAAACCGAAAGAAAATATTTATCATCAAAAATTGGAAAACTTATACAAGATTTTTTTTCATCTTGTAGCTTTATTGTTGCTTCATATTCAGTCCAAAAAGAATAAAAGGTTTCAGGCTGTTCATCTTTCAATGAGTATCTCTTTGCTAGTTTAACAAAATCTCTGTCAGAAAAAGCCTCAATATCAATACCTATGTTAGATTGATAAAAAGCAACCAAAACAATATCTTTTGAATGAGAAATACTAAAATGTAATGAACAATTTTTAAAACAAGGTTTATTATTCACAATTTCAATTTGTGGATTATCAATTCCAAACAGTTTTGCCGAACTTTTCAACAAAAAACGTCCAAGACAATGTTCAATCCTACGTTTTTCTGAAACAAAGCGTTCTATATCCTGAAAATTAACCAGTGTATCAATATCAACACAAGATAGACACTCAGAAATATTTAAATAAAAAATATTCAAATTGTCTAAAGAAATCATCACAGCTCCATTCTCCTTGATTATAACGTCGTGAATACAAATAAACAATAAAAAGTAATTTAATTACTATTTAAGACT
>JAZSES010000295.1:0-4605 GCA_045531805.1 Candidatus Limenecus sp.
AGGAAATGTGCCAATAGGTAGAGAAAAAGATTATTATGATTATGTTTTAATTCCTGAATTAGAAGCATTTAATAGAGCTGATACAGTTAATATGAATAATAATGAAATGAACAAATTTAGACACGTAGCAGGCTCTAAACAAGCTTTAAATGATTTAGGATACCTAAGAGGTACAGGAGCATTATTATATAAAGAATTGCAAGATAATAAAAAACATTTAGATTGGCGAGATACTAAAGAAGACTTATTAAACGATGCACGTGCATTAAAATTACATTTTACTCAACCTAATTTAGAGGGAGAAAAATTATACAACCACGTTTTCAATAATTATATTCAACCTTACCGTAAATAATGCCAGTTTTAGAATCTGTCATACTCCAAATATGGAAAGAGAATATCTTTTAAAACTTAGAAATGAGTTGGTAAACACAGAACTTGGGGAGTTACTACTCAAATATCTACAAGATTACATTACCTCAGAGGGTTGTAAGCCCGTAGTAAGTGGCGACACTATCAAGGGTATGTGTCAACTCGTTCAACATATAAAGGATATTCCTTCCAAAGTGTAGAAAATTAAAAGGAGTATTCAATGGAAGCAGAAACAGAACTTTCAACACCTGTTGAAACATCTGATGTAGATACCTCTGCTAGTATTGAGCCTGAAACAGTTGAAACTGATACAGATACCTCAATTACAGAGCCTACCAATGTAGAAACAGCTGAAACAGAAACAGAAGCAGGAGTAACAGACTCCGTAGAAGAAAAACTTTATGCAGGTAAGTACAAGTCTGTAGAAGAACTAGAAAAAGGGTATGCAGAAACTCAAAAGTTTGTTTATAAAGCTAATGAGTTTGAGAAAAAGTATAACGAACTTCTAGAAAGACAACAACAAGAGTACGAAAAGGCACAAGCTGAGCGTTTGCAGCAAGCACAGACTAGAGGGTTTAACTCTGTAGAACAACAAGAAATATCAGACAAAGTAACATTAATGGAGTTTGAGTATTACGCAAACAACCTTAATGCCTTGCATCCTGATGTGCTTGAACAAGTGCGTACAAGCCTCTTGCAGTATTACCAAACAGGGCATAAGGCTTATCTTGATGAGGCTAAAAGGTACTATCCTAGCGACTTTATAGAACAAGTTGCTTTGGCTAAATCTCAAACAGAAAGTAAGTTAAGAAACGAGTATGAAGCAAAAAGACAATCAGAACAAGAAGCAACGACTCAAAAATTAGCAGAAACCCTAAAAGCAGATTTCGCAGAGTTCTTAACTGATATTGCTAACAATGAAGGAAAAGCACAAGCTTTAAAATCTTTCTGCGATGTTGGTTCTATCAATTCTAAAGAAGATATGCAGATTTTTACTGAGATTTACGGCAAAATTGCAGCTTACGAACGTGAGCAAGCAATAAAAGAACTTGAAGCCAGAAAAGCCATTGAAGAAACAAAGAATAAAGCCCAAATTGAAACAGGCTCTAAATCTGATTTTGTCAGTGATGTTGCACCAACTTATGCACAAATCAAAAAAATGACACAAGAAGAATTTAACAAAGCTTGTGAGAAATGGGGAGTAGAAAAGATTATGGCAGCCAAATAATAGGAGGATTTTAAAATGGCGACTTCAATGACAGTAAGAGATGGTTTATTTAAACCAGAGATTTGGTCTAAGTTATTACTTAGGGATATTATGGATTACGGTGTTATGTTCGATTGCGTTAACCGTAACTGGGAAGGTGAAATCAAACACGCAGGCGATACCGTTCACATTCAAGCGATTGGTGATATTACAGTTAATACTCTAGATAGAGACACAGCATTACAATACCAAAAACTTGACGGAACATCTTTAGAATTAATTGTAGACCAGTTAAAATACTTTGCGTTCCACGTTGACGATATCGAAAAAGTTCAATCTAACATTGAATTTATGGGTAAATACACTACTAAAGCTAAGAAAGAAGTAGTAAACGTAAAAGATGCTTACTTACACGCTCTTGGTGTTGCTGGTGTAGATTCTGATAACCAAATGGGTACAATCGCTATTACTAAAGAAAACATCTATGACACTTTAGTAGATATGTTCGTTATGTTATCTGATACAAACGCTATCGATAAAAACGGTAGAGGTGCAGACGGTAAAAGACCGTTTTTAATCCTTCCTCCAAAAATCGTTGGTGTTCTTAAAAAATCTGAAGAAGCTAAAAACTCTACTTCTTTAGGTGATGAAACAATGAGAAAAGGTGTTATCCTACCTGACTTTGCAGGTTTTGATATTAAACAAGCAACTACCGTTAAAGATTCAGGAGATGGATTCGATATCCTTGCAGGTACTACAGAGGCTATCACTTACGCTGAACAAATCACTAAAATTGAATCTCTTAAAGATAAAGATTTCTTTGGAGATTTCCAACGTGGTGAATATGTTTACGGTGGTAAGGTTGTTCAACCTAAAGCACTTGTATCTGCTAAGTTCACAGTTGCATAGTTGGGAGGGGGATTTCCCCCTCTCTTTCTTAACAGAAAGGAAAATTATATGGCTACAAAAGCTACAAAAAAAATAGTAGAAACAGAATTAACAGAAGAGGACTTAATTTTAGGTAATGCACCGACTGTAACAGAAAAAGTAATAGTAGATTATGAATCTGTTGAACGTAAATACAGAGTTACTAATTTGATGGTTAAAAATAAACCAATTACAGTTACAGGTAATTTAATTGAAACATTTATTGGTACTAAAAACCGTACAGCACGTGAAGAATTAAAAGGTGGTGCAGTTCGAGTAACAACAAAAGATTTACGTGGCAAAGATATGTATAAAATTGAGGTAATTGTATAATGACTATCACAGCACAAGATATTTTAACAGAGTTAGGACATAGAGCTTGGAGTGGTTTTAATTCAGATGATATGGTATTTGGTAACGAAGAATCATTACAAGCTTGTGCAGAATTAAACGCAGCACTTAGATATTTGGTTAATTTACGTGATTTCCCATTCAGAAGAAAAGAAGATGTTTTATTAGCTGTAAGGAATAATGCAACATATACAACTCCAGAGGGGCAAATAACTAATATCTATAACGCTGATACCCTTGAAAGTCTTGTGTTTATTGGTGATAACTCAACTTATGATAAAAAGCTAAAAGGTAAACCAACAGGTTATTGGGTAGAGTCTGATAATCCTTCACAGTCTATTAGACTTTTCCCTATACCTGATAACAAATACAACTACAAAGTTGTTTATAACCAGTTTAAACCTGTTATGGATAATGAGGGCAATACTAAATTTAAGTTTGAGAAAGCAGACGATTTTATAAATATGCCTGAGCCTTTATCAGAGTTGTTTTTTGATTGCTTAGTACTACGTACAATGGTGACTAATAACAATGACGACCAAGACGAAAACTATGCACCAATTGCTAAAGAATTTGATGAGTTTTGGAGAGTGTTTGTAAAAGCAAGTAAACCTGCAAAGGTAGAATATAGGATGGTGTGGTAATGGCTTTACAGGTTGAACCGCAAATATTCCAAAGATTTAGGGGAATAAGAGAATATAATGGGGTTAATAGTGGTAGCGAAATATCTGCTATTGTTGCTAATAATGTAGAACTTGTACAAACAGAAGTAGGTAACGCAGTAGGCATTAAGAGTTCATCGGGTAATGCTATAATATATACTTTACCTGCAGATTATAAAATATATGGGGTATGGGGTAGCAATCAAGAGAATGTTACTTATAAATTCATTTACGCAGAAACAGATGTAAGAGGTACGTTATTTTATATCAATCTATTAAACGAGCCAGAAGTTTTAATAGATGATTTAACACCTACTAAGCAATGTAACGCTATAACAATGGCATCAAGCGCATTTGATGTGTTTGTGTTCACTAACGGTGTAGAGGCTAAGACTGTTTGTTTTACTGGTGATGCTACATACGGTGAGAGAGTTAAGACAATTGAGGCGAAAGACTATTTAGGGCGTGAAATACATTGGTTATCTATGACTGAATGGAACGGATTCCTTGTAGTAGCTTCTGAATATGGCGTACATTCATCACATCAAAACGATATTTATACTTGGAATGAAAACCCGGTAGATATTGCCGACTCTTGGTATATTGATTTTAGTAAAAAAGTTACTGCAGTATATGAGTTTACTGGTGGTTTGTATATCTTTACTAGTGATAGCTGTTCATTATTAAACACTACACCTAATGATAAAGACAATTCCATAATGAAAACAAGCGCAGGTATTGGGTGTTATTCTTATTCATCCATAGTTAAACACGACTTGTATTTGTTCTTCTATGACAATAATCAAAAGAATGTGTATTATTTTACTGCTACTGATACGACAGGGCAAATTAAACCTACTGGGCCAGTTGCTAAAGAGATACAATCTTATTTCAAGAACATCAAAAAGTTTAAAATGTTTTCTTGTATATACGATACAAGGAACGAGGTATGGTGTTTAGTTAATGATAACATCCTAATATTTGATTACGTTCAGCAAGAATGGGTTACACGTCAAGAACAGCCTATAGAAGCTGTAGCGATGATTAAAAATACCGTTTATACAGGTGGTAGTGCTGGAGAGGTAT
>JAZSES010000262.1:0-5509 GCA_045531805.1 Candidatus Limenecus sp.
GTATAAATTATATTATAAAAGTTCTACAAATAAACTATTTTTTTGAAATATAGTCGATTTGGTGTAGATTTTGTGTATTTAATTAAGTGGTGATGTTTAATTTAGGTTTTGTTTCAAGTAAGCTTCCACAAACCCATCCAACGCTCCATCCATAACAGAATCAACATTACCAACTTCATAACCGGTCCTATGATCTTTTACCATTTTATACGGATGAAATACATATGAACGAATCTGTGAACCAAAATTTATATCAAAAGCTTCACCCTTTAAATCGGCAAGCTTTTTATCATGCTCCGCTTGTTTTATAGCAAGCAATTTTGCAGCAAGCATTTGCATAGCAGTTTCTTTATTTTGTAGTTGAGAACGTTGTTGCTGACATTTCACAACAATACCCGTAGGCTTATGTAAAATACGAACAGCTGTTTCTACCTTGTTAACATTTTGTCCTCCAGCCCCTCCAGAACGCATAGTCTCAACAAGTATGTCGTCAGCTGGAATAACAATAGCTTTTTCAAAATCTTCAATTACTGGACACACTTCAAGACTAGCAAAACTAGTTTGTCTTTTACCATTTGCGTTGAATGGAGATATCCTGACAAGCCTATGCACACCTCGTTCAGCTTTGGCCAAGCCAAATGCATATTTACCAGATATTTTAAATGTTGCTGATTTTATACCAGCTTCATCCCCATCGGATTTGTCTAATAAATCAACAGCCCAATCTTTACTTTCAGCCCATCTTGTATACATACGTAGAAGCATTTGAGCCCAATCTTGTGCATCAGTACCACCTGCACCCGCATTTACAGTGAGAATAGCATCATAATTATCATATTCACCTGACAAAGTTTTCTCAATCTCCCACTTATCAAGTTCATTCGATAAAAAATCCAAATTATATTGCAGTTCTTCCCACAAAGACTCGTCATCTTCTTCGTTATACAATTCCATCAATACTTTAGAATCATCAATTAATTTATCCCACTTGCTCAAGCGTGCAAGTTCATTCTTGTACTCATTTACTTCTTGAGAAATTTTTGCAGCCGCCTGTGGGTCTTTCCAAATATCTTCAGCCTGAAGCTTTTCCTCAAGCGCAAATATTCTTATCTTCAACCGATTCGGGTCAAAGATACTCCTTCGCCTTGTTTATTTTCAAGACTAAATCATCATATTTTTGTTTTTGTTCAATATCTATCATCTTGACATTATTCTATCACAAATCTCAAATATATAATGTTTATTAAGCTATTTTGGTAAAGAACTTAAATAATCAATAGCCGTATTAAAATCATAATCCTTGCTTGCTATTTGAACAAACTTATGACAAAGCTCTAAAGATTTATCAACTGATAGATCAGAGTTTGTTGCCAAATCCCAAGCTCCCTGAATTGCTTGCATTTGTTCTTTTTGATTTTTGCAATTAAGAGAATAATTGTGATATAAATCTGCAAGAAAATCCGGACTTGAATCTTTCAATGAATCGTGGATAATGCGACGACCTTTATAATCAATGACCTGATAAGGTGTAAGTCCTTTATTATCTTTTATTGTAAGCATCTCGACAACAGAGCTATGCATATTATCAAAAACCTTTAGTATTTCTTTTAATCTTTCATTTGGTGGATAATCGCTCACTTTGTGTATTGGCAATTCACCTTTGCCATTTCTAGTAAAATAAAACTTTTTTAATAAATCAGGATATGGTGCTAATACTTGATTTATTTCTCTCAATACTAAAAAATCAGCTTCATGGAAGATAGAACTACCAGTTTTTTCATCTTTTTGTGAATATATAACATTTAAAAATTTTTCACTAGATTTATATCTTTTATTCAATGATTTCAAAGCTTCTAGTGTTGATTTTCTTATATCGGGATATGATTTCATTATCTCGCAAAACTCAAGAATATCTTTCTTATCATCTGATGTAAAACCATATTTTTCTGGCTCAAAATAAATCTTTTGTTTTTTTTCAAAAACATCAGCAGGAATTCTTGCTGAAAAACTAACTGTAAAATTTGATTGTTTAGGTATTTTTTTTAAACTAGTGTTATTAATAGGCAACTGTGTAAATAAAATCTTCATGCTCTCTCCTTGTCATATAAACATTATTAGATAAACAAAAGACACATTCACGCACTATTAAGAATTATTTCAAAGATTTTATCGCATCTTTCATATCAGGTGATTTGAAAATATATGAGCCTGCAACTAAAGAAGTTGCACCTAAGCATTTGCAAATATTTGCAGTTTCTTCATTAATCCCACCATCAACTTGAATTATTAAATCATCTGGAGAGTTTTGTTTAATTACAGGAATTTTATTAGCACAATCTAACATAAAAGATTGTCCACCAAAACCAGGTTCAACAGTCATAATTAAGACCATATCGACCATCAATAAATATTTTAGAATTTCTTGTGGTTCAGTGTTTGGCTTAATAGAAAGTCCAGCACGTACATCATGTGATTTAATTTGGGCAATAATATCCTCTGTTAAATCTTTTGTAGCCTCATAATGAACTGTAATAATATCAGCACCAGCCTTTACAAAGTCTGATATATAATTTTGAGGATTTTCTATCATTAAATGGACATCGAGAGGAACAGAAGTATGAGGTTTAATTGCTTTGACAACAGGGGCACCAATAGTTATATTGGGAACAAAATGCCCATCCATAACATCAACGTGAATCCAATCAGCACCACTCTTTTCCAGTTCTTCAACTTCATTTTGCAAATTCGCAAAATCAGCAGATAATATAGATGGTGAAACAACAATTTTACTCATTTTATTTCCTTAATTTTTCTCGATTAAACCAATTTTATTGCAAGCCAAAAAAGCAGCTTCTTGTTGAGCTTGCTTTTTCGTTTTAGCACTTGCAGTAGCCAAACATTCGCCATTATAAAATACAGACATAGTAAAAGTCTTATCGTGAGCTTTCCCTGTCTCTTGGATAAGAATATACTCAGGTAATTCTTTGCTTTTGGATTGAGTATACTCTTGCAACAAAGCCTTTGCATTATAAACGGTTTTATTACAAACAATATCATCGATTATTGTCTTCAAACTACTAATTATAAACTCATTTAGATATTTCTTGTCAGATGATTTATACAAAGCTCCAAATAAAGCCTCCATAACACAAGCCTGTATTGACTCTAGTTTTTGTCCACCAGCTTTTTTTTCAGCAGTACTAACTTTTATAAATGACTCAATATTTAGATTTTGTGCAACCTTATGCAATATTTCGTCACTCACTATAATTGCACGTATTTTGGTTAACTCACCCTCTGTTTTTTCAGGATAAGTTTCATATAAATATTCTGTAGTTGCCATTTTTAAAACAGCATCACCAAGAAACTCGAGTCTTTCATAACACATTTGTGTTGGCAAAGCTAATTCCTTTGTGTACGAACTGTGTGTGAACGCAATAGAAACTAGCTCTTGCGAAAATTCTGTAAAGCCCAAACTTTTTACAAAATCAAACAATTTCAGTTCACTAGAGTCCGATTGCATGTAACGCCTTTCTGGCAAAGCTAATAAAGTCAATGGTTAATTGATTGCTTGCAACAAAATAATTGAAATAAAAATATGCTACAGGAGTACTAAATAAGTAACTATCAGCTCTGTCTAAAAAACCACCGTGACCAGGTAATGAATTACCTGAATCTTTTACACCTGCATCTCTTTTTATTAAAGACTCAGCCAAGTCGCCGATTTGTGCGAATATTGTTATTAGTAATCCTGCTATTAATGATTGATACCATTCAATTTGAATTAACCAACCGATTAGCATCGCTGTAAGAATAGCAACAACAGAACCACCAATAGAACCTTCTACGGTTTTCTTAGGACTAACAATAGGAGCTAATGGGGTTTTTCCAAATTTAGACCCAAAGAAATACGCTCCGACATCTGTCATTAGTATTGTAAAAAATAGCAATACGAGAAAACCCAAACCAGAACTCATTTTTACAGTCAAAAATCCTAACGAATCCTGATTGATTTGCCTTAAGAGAATTATGTAACAAGGAAGCCAACCTCCATATATAAAACCAAGAATTGTCGTTGCAACATTAGCAATATAAGGTTGTCTTCCTTTCCACAAAACAAGTGAAAATGCACCTATTGTTCCAAACGTTAGAACAACGGGTACTAAATCAAATCTTTTTAACGCAGTAAGAATAACAAAACATATATCAGCAGCAATTATTAGATGCAAAAAAGGACGAAAGCCTTTCTTTTTTAAAATATCAACATACTCCTTTGAGCCAATATATGCAACATAAGTAACTAGTAGCATAAGAGGAATTCCGCCCATTATTACACAGGCTAAAACCAGAACTCCTATTACAACACCAGTAATAATTCTAAGAGTTAGATTGTTAAAAAGATTTGTAATACTCACTATACTGTCATAACCTCTTTTTCTTTTTCTGAAGACAAGTCATCAATCAATTTAACATACTTGTCAGTAAGTTTTTGTATTTGATCCTGGTTATCTTTTACTGCATCTTCAGGAAGATTGTCAGATTTTTCAATCTTTTTCAACTCATCTGTCATATCTCTTCTGATATTTCTTATAGCCACTTTTGAATCTTCAGCTGTTTTCTTAACATCTTTGCAGATTTCTTTTCTTCTCTCTTCAGTCAAAGGCGGGAATGTTAATCTTATAACTAGACCATCTGAGTTTGGTGTGATACCCAATTCAGCCTTAATCATCGCTTTTTCAATTTCTTTGATTATAGATTTGTCATATGGGGTAATAACCAAAGTTTGACCGTCTTGTACACTCACCTGTGACATTTGTCTAAGTGGAGTTGGCGCTCCATAATAATCAACAACAACTTTATCCAAGATAAGTGGATTAGCTCTACCTGTACGAACCGCACCAAATTCTTTTTTCAAAGCATTAATAGCTTTTTCCATTTTTTCTTCGCCATTTAATAACATTTCTTCAGTTGGCATTCTTTTATTCTCCTACATAAGTACCTAAATCTTCACCAGTTAATAATTTTGAAATACTACCTTTTGCAGCAAAGTCAAAAACTACAATAGGAATATTGTTTTGCTTACACAATGCACAAGAAGCAGTATCCATAACTTTTAAACCTTTAACGATTATATCGTCATATGATATTCTGTCATATTTTTTTGCATCTGGGTTAAGTCTTGGGTCGTCTGAGTATACACCATCAACACCATTTTTTGCCATAAGCATAACTTCTGCATCAATTTCTGATGCACGAAGCGCAGCAGCAGTGTCAGTTGTAAAAAATGGATTACCAGTACCAGCTGCAAAAATAACAACTCTTTCTTTTTCCAAATGTCTTATTGCCTTAAATCTAATATAAGGCTCAGCAATTTTATCCATATCGATAGCGGACTGAACTCTACAAGATACGTTAAGTTTTCTCAATGCACTTTGTAGCGCAATAGCATTCATAACAGTCGCAAGCATACCAACATAATCACCAGAAGCTTGATCCATACCCAATTTTG
>JAZSES010000201.1:0-11942 GCA_045531805.1 Candidatus Limenecus sp.
AATATTAGTATCTAATGAAGATAGCAAAAGCATTATCAGTTTTTTGACAGAAAACTTGAATATTGAAGAAAAGAATATTGAAACAATTTTTAAAAAAGATATTTCTGATGAAATATGGCACAATCAAATTTCTAACAAACAAAAAGATTTTTTTTACGCATATAATATAAAACGAGACTTAGATTTTTGGCAAATGATGTCAACAAGAGACATCTTAAAAGATTATAAAGAATTGATAAATGGTCTTGATTCCCAAAGCATAGAAATAGTTAATGATATAATTGCCTACTCTCAAAACATACATAAAAGTAATTATACTTGTGTTGATATTTTTACACCAGAACAAATTAAACAAATAAACATTATCAATAAATCATTTAAAAATAATATTATAAGATTAAACGACAACTGTTTTGCGTGGAAAAACTATTTTTTACCAATCAATCATTTTGAAACAAGTGTATTCTATTACAAACACCATATCAATGATTTAAACAATATAGAAAAATTTCGAGACAAAAACATATTGGATGTTGGAGGGTTTATTGGAGATTCAGCTTTAGTATTAAGTGAATATACAGACAAAAAAGTTCTTTCGTTTGAACCAACAACCGAGTCATTCAATCAATTACAAGAAACAATCATATTAAACAACACAAAAAAAATAATTCCGTACAAATTGGCACTTGGTAACAAGGATGAGTTTCTAAAAATAAATATTGAAAAAGCAGCAAGCTCCATAATACAACCACTAATTAAATCTACTGGGACAGAATATATTCAAGTTAGAACTTTGGACAATTTCATAAAAGAGCACCCAATGGAAATTGGTTTAGTTAAAGTAGACATTGAAGGATTTGAACAGCAGTTTTTACAAGGCGCAAAGAAAACAATCTATAAACAAAAACCAACACTTTTAATTAGTATTTATCATAGTTTTGAAGACTTTTTCGGAATTAAAAAGATGATTGAAAGTTGGAACTTGGGGTATAAATTTAAAATTAGAAAACCTATTGATGGAACTATACATTTAGAGACAATTTTAATAGCTGAAATATTCGACTAAATTTAATTTGTCCGAGAAAAATTCGTGATAAGGAACAAAGTGACGTGAACGAATTTTTGGAGTGGCGTTTTGAAAAGGTGAGTAATTGCTGGCTGCGTTGAGCCGGCAGCAATTGCGATACTAGATTAGATTATATGAATTCATACTAGCAAATTTATTTTTTGTTTATACTTATAACTACAGAGGCAAGATATGAACATAATAAATTTCGCACAGTACACCCCATACATTAATAACCAAAATAATAAAAATAATTTATCATTCAAGGCTTATGAAAGAACTTTTATGATAATAAAACCTGATGCATTTGAAAGAAAGCTTGAAAAAGTTATAGAACAAAACATAATCGATAAGGGCTTAAAAATAACAGAAAGCTTCGAGGGTATAGCCCCTAGAGCAAAAATGGAAAATAATTATATTGCAAAAAAACACAAATCTTTTTTCAAGGAATGGATTGATTTTCTAACATCGGGAAAACTAAAAGCATTCGTAGTTGAAGGCGATAATGCAATAAATAAAGCATTGGACATAAAATCAGAAATAAGAAGACTATACGCTCCAAATGAAAAAAGATACAATCTCGTCCACTGCTCAGATGATACAACTAATGCAACACGAGAAATAATGAATTTCTTTGGGTAACTAAATTTATTAAAATAAAAACGTCTAAACTGTGGTCACCCCGAGCTTTTATACGGCACACAAAAGCTTTGTTTTTATTTTGCCTACCCCCATCCCAAACTTGCCTCTAGCAACTTTGGTGCGAATTATTTAGGGTCACCAAGTCATTGCTATGCTATGAGCTCTAAAAAATGATTGAATATCATTTTTTAGCGGTGTTTTAATATCAAGTAGTTATCACTTAGCACACGAGCCTTTTCATAAATTTTCAAAGAATGTACAATATGATTTTTTTCAAACAAGTCAGCTCGAGGAGTAACCTTATCAATCCTAATTCTGTCCATTTTACATAGAATAGTTCTCAATATCGACGTTTTAGGATAAAGCTTTTTAAAATGTTTAAAAAAAGCTTTCGCACTTGTTTTTATAGATTTATCTTCTTTTAATTCCCGATACTTAAATTCAAGGTTATTAAAATGTGTATAGCCCCACGGAGTTTTAACAAGCTTATCTTGCTGAGAACGAATGAATGCTCTTTCAACAACCAACGCCAAAGATGGATTTTTTAACCCTTCGTTATAAAAAGCATACATACTTTTCTTATCAGCATTTAAATAAGAGTTTTTTATATAACAGCTAAATTTATTGATATTCATATCAATATAATACCAAACACAACGAAAAACAGTTTAATTCACTTGAGTAGATTATTTATCAACTTTCAAAAAAGTGATATGATAATAAATACACTGTATAGTTTTTAAAAGGAAGCCCAAAAGTAATGAGTGATATAAATCAAAAAACAGTAAATGCAATAAGAATTCTAGCTGCGGATGCAATACAAAAAGCAAACTCAGGACACCCAGGATTACCTTTGGGCGCAGCACCTATGGCTTATGAATTATGGGCTAACCATCTAAAAATCAATCCCCAAAACGAAAAATGGATTAACCGTGATAGATTTATTTTATCAGCAGGGCATGGGTCTGCAATGTTATATGCACTAAACCACCTTTTTGGTTGTGGCTTAACAATTGATGATATAAAAAACTTTAGACAACTAGGTTCAAAAACCCCTGGACACCCAGAATACAAACAAACAACTTGTGTTGAAGCAACAACTGGACCACTAGGTGCTGGAATGGGTATGGCTGTTGGTATGGCAATGGCAGAAGCACATCTAGGAAAAATTTTCAACAAACCAAACTTCCCAATATTTGACAACTACACTTATGTTCTAGGTGGTGACGGTTGCCTTATGGAAGGCATTTCATCAGAAGCATTTTCACTAGCTGGAACATTTGGGCTAGACAAACTAATTGTACTTTATGACAGTAATAAAATTACAATCGAAGGCAGTACAGATATTACTTTCTGCGAAAATGTAGAAAAAAGAATGGAAGCATTTGGATTTCAAACTATTACAGTTGAGGACGGAAACGACCTTGAGGCAATAAACAAAGCTATTGAAATGGCAAAAGCTGAAAAAACAAAACCTTCATTCATTACTATAAAAACCAAAATCGGCTATGGTTGCCCAGCAAAAGAAGGTAAAGCTTGTGCACACGGCGAACCATTAGGCATCGACAACATTGAAGAATTAAGAAAAACCATAAACTGGGAATGCAAAGAATCATTCTGTGTAGACAAAGAAATTTATGAACATTGCGAAAAACTTATGAAAAAAAATATTTCAGCAAATAAAGCTTGGGATGAGATGTTTGTTAAATATTGCACTGAATACCCAGAAATGAAAAAACTTTATGACACATATTTTTCAGAAATAGATGAAAAAATACTTGCAGACGAAAATATATGGAAATTTGAAAACAAATCAAATGCAACTAGAAACACATCTGGAGAAATTCTCAATAGATTAAACAAAATAATACCAAACCTAATTGGTGGTAGTGCAGACCTTGGTCCTTCAAACAAATCTTTAATTAAAGATGGCGGTGATTTTTCCAAAGAAACACCTGAAGGCAAAAACATACACTATGGAGTTAGAGAACTTGCTATGACAGCCATCGCAAACGGTATTACACTATATGGCGGCTTAAAAACATATGTTGCAACATTCTTTGTATTTAGTGATTATATGAAACCAATGGCAAGACTTTCTTCGTTGATGAAACTACCAGTTACATACATATTTACGCATGATAGCATAGGCGTAGGCGAAGACGGTCCAACACATGAGCCCGTAGAACAGTTAGCAATGCTACGATCAATGCCAAACTTTACAGTTTTCCGCCCAGCTGATGCTATTGAAACAGCAGCTGGTTGGCACGCAGCAATAACAAGTAGTGAAACGCCAACTGCATTAATATTAACTCGCCAAAACGTAAATCAACTCGATGACGACTTTTCAAGAAAAGAAAAAGCACAAAAAGGTGCATACATTATTTCTAAAGAAAGAACAAAAACTCCTGATGGAATAATCATTGCAACTGGCTCAGAAGTTGAACTTGCTATAAAAGCACAAAAAGAACTAGCTCTTGAAAATATTGATGTAAGAGTTGTAAGTATGCCTTCTATGGAGCTTTTTGAAGAACAATCAAAAGAATATAAGGAAGAAATACTACCTAATTCAATAAGAAAGAGAATTGTTGTAGAAGCTCTTTCTAGCTTTGGTTGGGAAAGATACATCGGCTTAGACGGTGCAAAAGTTACAATAGAAACATTTGGGGCATCTGCGCCAGCAAAAGTATTGTTCGAGAAATTCGGATTTACAGTTGAAAATGTAGTAAAAACATTCAAAACAATATTATAAATTCTTTTGGGTTTGAATGTAATTATATGTTTTCATTGCAAAAGTATCAGTCATGCCTGAAATGTAATCAACTACTGCTTGTCTATAATCAGTCCTGTTATTTATTGAATAAACAGATACATTCTGGTTGTCAAAATCTCGGCGAACATCTATACATCTTTTCAACAACCACTTAGAAAAACTATCACAATATTTATTATCTTTTTCAGTAAGTAATGAAAGCGTCTTACCCCCACAATACAATCCATCATAATACGCAAATATAGTATCCAATATATTTTCAGTCTGACTTAGTGAAATAGTACGAACTTCGTCTTTTGAATATATATGCTCCATATTATATTTTTTAATTGAATTCATAACATAAAGCCCCTCAGAAGAAAGCCCTATACCCTTTTGCGGTGAAGAATTGCGAACGATATCACCAATAAAAAACTTAGTAAGAGATGAATTGTTAACCTCAGAATTAAAATCAGGCTTAACAACACGAACAATATTTTTAAGTTCATTCAAATTCACAGAGCTATAAAAGCCAAGACGCAACGCATCTTCAACATCTCTCCCCAAATAGGCGACTTTATCTGCAATTTTAACAACCACACCCTCCCAAGTATAAGGTTGGTATTGAGCAGGTTTTGTTATAGATGACAGTGGAACAAAAGAATTCCGAGGTTTAATATAATTCTCATCAACCTCACCACAATGACAAATTATACCATCACGCACCGCATAAGTAAGATTGAGATTTTGACTAGCACCATTTGTATCAACATTAGTCAACAACTTGTCAACCATTCTTAAACCATTTTTTTCATGCCAAAATGATGGTAATCCATTCTTTTTGCAAATCTTATTCAAAGCAAATTCTCCATTATGTCCAAATGGAGAATGTCCAATATCGTGTCCTAAAGCTATTGTTTCCGCCAAATCATCATTTAACCCTAGCTTCTTGCTGATAGTTCTTGCCACATTTGCAACCTGCATAACATGAACACTACGAGTAGTAACCATATCATTCTCAGGTACCGGATAAACCATACACTTCAAACGTAACCTATCAAAACCATCAGTATTAATAATAGAATTTTTATCACTATCAAAACTATTTTCAGAAAGATTTTGATTCGGCAACTTTCTACTAATAGCATTATGCCATTTAGGATTATTCGGTGACATAGCGTAACCAATAAAAGAATCCTTACCATTTAATACTGTTAGACTAGCCTTAAAGTTAACAGAAGGTTCAAAACTGTCACAATGCAAATTTGGTGTAGTCATTCCTAACGGAAAGCTCTGCTGAGAACCACACTTTGTGCACCCCCTATAACTTCCTCTAAATTTAACTCCAATTGGTAATAGCATAATTAATTTATAACATTAATTAGCATCAAGTATAACAATTTTTAGAAAAATATAAACAAGTTGTAACTAAAAAAGCTTTGCAAATAAATTTAATAATTGGTATATTTATATAACCACGCATAACATTGGAGAGCTAATTATGTTGTCTATAGAGAAAGTTAAACAAGCAGCAAATACCCTCAAATCAGTAATAAGAAAAACTGATTTGATATACTCATCAGCTTTATCTAAAGACAATGAAATTTATTTAAAAGCTGAAAACTTACAAGTTACAGGGTCATTCAAAGTCCGTGGTGCGTACGCCAAAATAGCAAACCTTACAAATGAAAGAAAAGCAAAAGGTATAATCGCCTGTTCAGCTGGTAACCATGCGCAAGGAGTGGCACTTTCTGCTCAAAAAAGTGGAATAAAATCAACTATTTTTATACCTAGCACAGCACCTATCTCAAAAATAGAAGCTACCAGAAAATATGGAGCAAACATAGAACTTGTTGATGGTGTATATGATGATGCATACAATGCAGCCTGCAAATACCAAGAAGAATCTGGTGCAGAGTTTATTCACCCATTTGATGACGAAGATGTAATCGCTGGACAAGGTACAATTGGACTTGAAATTTTAGAACAATGTCCCAACGTAGATGCAGTAATCGTACCAATAGGCGGTGGGGGACTAATATCTGGCATAGCTTACACTATTAAACAACTAAAACCTAGTTGTAAAGTGTATGGTGTCCAAGCACAAGGTGCAGGAAGTATGTTCCACTCGATAGAAGCAAATGAAAGAATTGAACTCTCCAAAGTTTCAACATTTGCAGACGGTACGGCAGTAAAAATTCCAGGAAAAAACACTTTTGAGTTATGCAGAAACTATGTTGATAAAATCGTAACAGTTACAGATGATGAAATTGCAACGGCAATACTTACTTTAATGGAAAATCAAAAGCTTGTTGCAGAAGGTGCTGGAGCATTGAGTGTTGCTGCTGTTATATTTAAAAAATTCCCACTAGACGGTAAAAAAGCAGTTTGTGTGGTTTCTGGAGGAAATATCGATGTAAATATTCTATCTAGAGTTATAAACCGAGGTCTTTTAAGAGCAGGACGACTTTGTGATCTAACAATCGAAATGCTAGACAAACCTGGACAACTAAAAGAAGTATCACAAATAATCGCTGACCTTGGCGCAAATGTAATAAGAGTTCACCATGTTCAAGGTGGAGAAGGTACAGACATAAACGATTGCTACTTAAAAATATCAATGGAAACAAAACACCTTAGACATTTTTGTGAAATAAAACATGCACTAACAAAAGCCGGTTACAACGTAACTTCTACTATATAACCCTGTTAATACACAAATAAGGAAAACCAAATGAAAAAAATCATCTTTACCCCTAATGCACCCACGCCAATTGGCCCATACTCACAAGCCTACCTTTGTGACAACACGCTATATTGCTCAGGTCAAATTGCATTAGATGCAAAAACAGGCGAATTTCTAAACGGTACAATTGAAGAACAAACAGAGAAAGTTATTTCAAATATAGCTGAAGTATTAAAAACTGCAGAATATAGTTTTGATGATGTAGTAAAAACCACTTGCTACCTAGCAAACATGGCAGATTTTTCAGCATTTAATAATGTATATAGCAAATATTTCACCTCAAACCCTGCTCGTTCTTGTGTAGCAGCGAAAGAATTACCTAAAAATTCACTCGTTGAAATTGAAGTTATTGCAGTCAAATAATCAGCAATGGCGCTATTTATGCAGTGTTTTTTTAGATTTCAAACCTTTCTTAACAATATTTTACAATAAACCAAACTCAATATTTACGCCACTTTTCAGGATTTATTGAGTTAAAAACAACCCTTAAATTGACAAATAAAAAAAAACTATGCGCAATTTTTTCAATTTAGGGTATTTACATAGTACAACAGTTAAGTATGTGTAAGTTATTAATAGCAATTTATAAAAAAGGAGCTAGGACGAATGGAAAACATTAATAACATTAACATTGGAAAAATCCAACCTAAAAAACTAACAAAAAAAGAAAAAGCAGAAGCTGAAAAACAGATTGTTGAACAAAGAAACGATTCTGAAGTAGCTGGCAAAGGTGCTAGCAAAGCTTCTAGAGCTTATGCAGCAGCAATGATTGCGTTAGGTCTAATGTTGCCAAGCTGTATGGAACAAAATCAAGAAGTTGATACATCAGGATTGGAAGAACAAATTAGTACAACAAACAAATTAATCCAACAATATATGCAACAACAAGCAGAAAGCAATGCTTATATGCAAAAATTGCTGGAACAAAACAATGCAGACAATAAAGAACTTATTGCACTTGTAAAAGATTTAAAAGCACAAAATGATGCAATCACTACAATTCTTAGAGGTTTAACTAGCAACCTCGAAAACTTTGAAGAAGAAGTGATGTCAGCAATGCTTAGAATTATTGAACTTGCAGAAAAAGCTAATGCAAATGATGCTGAATTTTTAGCAAAATTAGATAAAATCATCAATGGTCAAGGAACAAACTCTCAAAAATTAGACCAAATCCTTGATGCAAACAATGAACAAAATAATTTGATTTTAAACCTAACAGAATTAATTGGCAAACTTGGCGGCGATTTGGGTGACAAAATTGATAATATCTACAATGAGTACAAAGATGGTAACCTATCTCATTCTGAAATGTTAAACAATATCTACAAAGAACTTCTAAACTCAAATGAATTGAGCAAAGAACAACTTCAAGCAATCTATGATATCAAAAAACAAGTAGAAGCTGGTCAATTGTCAGAATCTGAAGCTCTTGGAAAAATCACAAGTATCCTTGAAAACATTGACAACAACATAGCTGCACTTCTTGATACAGTAAGAGGTATGGCTGAAGATGTTGCTGAAATGAATGACAAAATGGACAAGTACCAAACTGGTTCAATTGATATTTTGAATATCATTGCAAACAACACTGGTGATTTGAAAGCAAATACAGATGAAATCATCAAAAATCAAGTTAAAGCATTTGGTCAATTGGTTGAAATTTCAGGAAAAATCGATGGTATCGGTGTAACATTAGACCAAATTAACCAAAAAACATTTACACTTGATGAACTAAGAGATATGCTTGGACCACTATTTAAAGGCATTGAAAACAAATTAGAAGGTCTTGGTGGTGGTGATAGCATCACTAAAGAAGAATTAAAAGAAATTCTTAACGAATACAAAACTGATTTGACAAAAACTAACGCATTGATTGAAACTTTGACAAACGTTGTTCAAAACCTTGACCTAAAAGGTATGGGTGGCGAAAAACTAAATGAAATTGCTAACATCTTGAATGAGATTAAAAATGGCAATGAAGCTGGTAGAGCTGAAGTTAATGCTGGTATGGCAGAAGCACTTGAAAAATTAGCTGGTATCGAAGGCGGTGTTGATGCATTGGCTGGTATTATGAAAAACTTCAACAACGACTTCAATGATGCAATGGATGATGCTGGTGACAAATTTGGTGACTTCTTATCCGAATTCCAAGCATTTGCAGCTGGCAATGATGGAAACTTAAAAGCATTACAAGCTACTGGTGAAGACGTTAAAGAATACTTAGTACAAGCACAAACAACAAGACTTGAACAGCTTGAAGTTATGAAAGCTATTCTTGCAAAACAAGGAACACCTGTTGGTGGCGATAAGTTTGAACTTGACTACGATAAGTTGAAAGAATTAATGCCTGATTACACTGATATCTTGAATGAAATCAAAGATAAACTTGGAAATGTAATCACAAGCTCAGATTTGGAAAACTTCTTCGTTAAAACACAACCAGATTTGACAAAAACTAACGCGTTGATTGAAACTTTGACAAATGTTGTTCAGAACAAAAACTTTGGTGGTGGCTCAGGTAGCGCTGATATGACAAAAGTTGAAAACTTGTTGGGTAATATCCTTGATGCTATCAACGCTAAACAAGCTCCATCTCCAGAGCAAATCGACGAAGCAATTAATTTGTTGAACAAAATTGTTGGTAACACTACTCAATCAACAGCATCAAGAGCAACTCAAGAGTACGTAAATCTTGCTTCTGCTAGTGAAATGGCAACAGGTTTCCAAATCACTCCAGATATGATTGCTGAAGCTTACAAGCACTACAATGCATAATCACTTAACTGATTAATAAAAAAAACCTCCAAGATTACTCTTGGAGGTTTTTTACTATTCTAATATTTATTATCTTACAACTACCTCTTTGTCTGGGTTTTGTTCTTTATATTTTTTAATTTTCTCATCCAAAGCTTCTTTAGAATCAGCTTCGATTCTTGTACCATCACAAGTTGTAGCTATATGAACTGTTTTTGTTTCTTTCTTAGTAAATGGATTTGAAGTATTGCTAATTGTAGCACCATTGTAATTTTCATCAGGTGTAACTGTTTTTGCTTTTGCAGACTCATTGTATTTGTAACCTTTAATATTTTCTGGTAAGCAGAGCTCTTCACCTACAGCTGGGAAGAATGCACCTTTTGGTGAATTAATACCTTTTTTGTTCAATTCTTCTTTATTTGCTTCGTAGTAAGCTTCTTTTAACTCAGCTACAATAACTTTCAAATCATTACCTGTTGCACCATATTTAGCTCTTGCAAGCTCATACCAAGTATCACCAAGTTGAACTGTATGACATTTTGATTCTACAGGAACAATGTTTTCTTTGCTTTCTGTTCCAGTTGAAATTTCACAAGTTTCTTTTACAACTCTAGTTTCTGGAGCTTTTTCTGGTTCTTTTGCTTTAGGTTGTTTAGGTTCGATTTCGCCTGTAACCAATTTTTGGTACAATTTCAAAGCTTCTTCGTAGTTAAGAACACTACCCTCGCCAGCTGCATCATGTAACGCTGCTTCTAAGCCTTTTTTGTCGAATCCATTTTCAAAATCATAGAATTTTGAAATTTTCTTCATTATATCTGCACCTTTTTTAGTACAATCAGATTCTACATATTTTGCATATTCTTCATATGTATTTACATTTTGTGGAAGAATTTTTGAAGCAACTCTTGCTTCTACCCTATAGATTTCTTTAGCAACTCCGTGTGCTGCACCTATTGCACCACCTACGATTGGAGCTGCGCCTGCAATTTTTAAAGTTTGGCTTTGTTTTGCATTAACCAAAGAATTTGCACTATTCTGATTTTGAGTCATTTTAACAAAGCCCAATGGTCCTGCAACAGCTGCACCGATGGCTGCATCTTTAACAACTTTGCCAGGTCTCACCATTTTCTCGACATCAACGCCCATATCTTCAAGAATATTTTTAACTTGTTTCTTAGTAAATTTAACGCCGCCTGTATTTTGGTTAAATTCCGCTACAATAGCATCTAATTCACCAACTTGTCTTTTCTTGTATGAATAGTTAACAAAGTTATCAGAACCAATATTTCTATCAACAATTGCATTTAAATCATTCGTTGTTAGATTAGCTTTTTCCAACAAAGCTTGTGATTTTTTGCTAAAATCATATTCGCCAGCTCTAGCTGCATCACGTTTATTACCTCTAGCTTCAGCTTGGAATAACGCCTGTGAGTCTTTTTTCTTACCAAACAATTGTCTCAACCAAGTATTTCTAGTCATTTTAATTGCTTGATCATAAACTTCTTCGTCAATATAACCTTTTAAATCTTTAATGTCACTTCTAACATCTTTTCTAACACCTTTAGATGTAGTTGCATCAGATTGTCCAATCAACGCCATGTATAATTTTTCAGCCTCTGCTTTCGCATTTGCTTCTTTAATTTTTTCTTGTTGCTTTTTCAAAGCTTTTGCTTCTTTTTTAGTCAACGCTACATTAGTTGTTCCAGTCAATTCAATACTCATGTGTAATCCCTTTCTTGTCCTCTAATAATCTCTAATTGTGAATAAAATATGATTAATATCCTTATGCTTATATAAAAAATTTTTAGGTATTGAAATTGCCTTTTGCTTAATAAAAAAAGTAGCGTTTCTCTCGAAACGCTACTTATATCTCACTTTCCAAAGTTAACATTTGTTAACATTTATTGTGTTTAATAAATTAGTGACCCAATGCCCATCTTAAACCTAGAGTCAAAGCAACACCATTACGTCCGCCGCTTCTA
>JAZSES010000088.1:0-3929 GCA_045531805.1 Candidatus Limenecus sp.
CATGGAACTCAAATGACTTTTGACCCAACAAAAGAAAATCAAACGATTGTTTCATCTTATTGCTATATGTCAGAAAAATTCTTTAATCAAAAAGGATTTAACTTAGTAAAAACATATGATTTCCAATCTGCAATAAGAGAAAATGCAAATTATATGACAATTTATAAAAATAAAAACAAATAAAATTGACACAACTTTTTGTAAAAAGTAAAATTGGTTTAAAGAAGGAAATGAGGTGAAACTCCTCAGCTGAGCCGCAGCCGTATAGCCGGAACGCTTCATAGACAAATAGTCTATTATCCATAATTGCTTCGGTACTTAGGCAATAGGAACAAGTTTTGAAATACCCTTGTCTAACCGTCGCAAAACACGACATGAGAATTAAGAGCAGGGATATTAAATGACAGCATCTCTTTCAAGAGCTTCAAATAATAAGATTGGAACTTGTCCACACGGCTTGCCACTGGGAGCTTGCCCAATATGTAATGGAATGGGTGGCGGTGGTAGCGTAAAAAAAGACAATAAACCCAAAGAAATGTCTTGGAATGAATGTTATGCAATAGGTCAAATGCTAAAAGCCCAAAAAGCTGCAAGACAACAAACTCTACAGATGTATGCGGCTCAAGATTTGCAAGCACACCTAAACAAAGTTCAAGAGCAAATTAATGCACTGAAAACAATGGCAATAAACAATCTGCCAAAACCAATTGCCAAAGCTGTTACATTAATTGCTGATGCAATTCTTACACCAGCCGTAAGAGTAATGCAAACACTTGCAAAAGGAATGCAAAATCTTATAGCAAACGTAAACAAAACTATAGACAATATAAAGCAAAAATTGGCTGATATATCAGACAAGCTTAATGCAATAATAGGTGAAGCCAAAGCTGCCATTCAAAAGAAAATTGATGAAAAGTTTAAGGATATTAAAAAGAAAGTTTTTAACCTTTTTGGTATTCTAGAGACTGAAAATGAAGAAGATGAAGAAACAAAAAAAATTGAAGAAGCTAGACTTATGTTAGAATCAACATTCGCACAAGAAACTGAACTAGATTTATCCAAAAATATATTTAATGAAAATCCCCAACTTACAATTAATGAAAGTGAAAATTAATGAGCGCCATCAATCCTTACCAAGACATAGAAACAAGAAGACAATATAGAAATCAAACAGAAACTCAAAAACGAAATATTTCTGCACTAAAAGAAGGTGTTGTCGTAAACTCCTTAATCAAAGAAACAAAAGAAACGCCAAACATAGGAAATATGTACGACAATCTTATTATCCCAGAAAAAATTACACATACAGATAGTTTTTTTAAACAAGAAAATAAAAAGGAAGAAACAAAATCACTCAAACCATTGCTAGTTGCAACAACTGCATTATTTGGAATTTTGGCAGGCTCAATGGCAATATTATCAAAAGCCGCAACCCATAAAACAATTCTACCAAGCTGGAAAACCCTACCAGAAATACCAAAAAACGTAGCAATAAACAATGAACCTCATTTTGTTACATACCTAATGATTAAAGACCCAAATGTAAAAAATGTTATGGGCGCATTGGGTGTCTTTGTTTTGAGTGCAATTGGACTTGCAGGAAAAAACTTCGTAGATGGCGTCAAAGAAATTCTGGTAAGAAAAAAACAAGCAGATGTACAAAAAGAATTACAAGAAAAACTTATTGCAGTAGAAACACAAAGTTTTTCAGGAAAAATGCAAATACTTCGAAATATGCTATCCGAAAAAGCAAAAGAATTAGACACTATCTTGCACAAACAAAACATTGGGAATGAAAACACAACTTTCAAAAAATTTATTTCGCCTAATATGTCATCAAAACTACTCCCAATTACAAATAACCAACATTGGTTATCATTCTCAGGTAATAAACAAGATACAGAAAAAACTAACAATAAAAAAACACTAACAACTGGAATTAGCATTGCTATTGCAACAGGACTAACTGCAATGTTTGGATTGTTAGCTTTTAGATATTTACAACTTACCGCAAAAACATATGAAACCTTCCGAAAAAATATGGAACAAAAAATCAAAGATATGATTATAAATAATAATTCTTGGGACGATGAATCATTGAAAAAAGTTAAAAATATTATGGTCTCAATGAATTTTGCACCAAAAGAAATAGAAAAAACTTTAGCAAAGGCTAAAGGACTACCAAAAAACTATGTAAATGAAGTGTTAGTAGAAGCAGAAAAAATTACACAAGAAGGCGCTGAAGCAATAGCAGGCAAACCTGGAACAAAACCATCTTTTTACTCACACACAGATGACGACAGAGCTCATTTATATAATATGATTGTAAACTGGGAAAACCCTCTACTAAAAATCTTGTTTGCAGGACTTTCTACAGTAACAACCGTAGGATATGTGGGTACTGCCGCCATTGAAGGTATCAAAGAAACACAAGTCATAAAAGAAAATGCAAAAACAGAACTTGATTTACAAAAAAGACTTGTAAGCGTAGAGCTCAAAAACTTCGAAACAAAAAAACGTAGCGTAATAGAACCACTTGTCGAAGAATTTAGAGTACAAGCAATGCATGGTAAAGACAAAAACGAGCTCAAAACTAGAGCAGAAAATATACTTTATGAAATAAAAAATGGCCCACCTTTTGTTTATTCATAAAGTCAACAAAATAGCAAACTTATTACAAACACAACCTATAGAAGAATAACTCTTAGATAAATTCAAAAAAAAGTCGTCACAAAATCTTAAAAAGGAGAATTGTATGACAATATTGCCAGTAACCTTCAACAATTTCCACACACCATCAGTATTACAAAACATAAAACCACAAGTAAATGACCCTTGTATTATGGTAAAAGAGTTTTGCAAAACTTTTAAACTGCCGAACGAAAAGAGAAATTACAGTGATTTTGATGAAAACTTGGCAACAAAAATTTCTTCATACAAAGAAAAAGCTATCACACCAGTTTTGAATATGCTATCAAAAACTGATGAAGAAAAAGAAATTACTGCAGGGCTATTACTTTTAAATCGAATTATAGACGCTGGTGCAAAAAACGTTGGTGACACATACCCAATAATTTCAAGATTTAATTACTCATCATCGCACAATGTTCAAGTAATGCTAGCTGGAATTTATAGAAAAACATTAGTTCCTGACGCATTCGGACCTCTGTTAACTGTATTTGCTAGAAATGCAAAAAATCCAGTACAAATTCCCTTTGACCCAAATGAAGAAGTTGGTGGAGCAATTCTTGAATATTTAAGAAATACATCAGCAAAAGAAAATTACAAAAATACAACAAAAACAACTTAGACTAGCAAAAATATTTTTTTACAGATTTTATAAGACTATCACACTGTCGGAAAACAAAAATGATAAACAAGATTAATAATATAAATTTTAAAGGTATCTATCCACTTGCATCCATGCAAACAATAGATTTTGAATCATTAACTAAGTTAAAACCAGTAATAAATATGGACGAGGAATTCCCACACAATGATATTTACTTGGGATTAACACCAAAAAACCATTTACTCGTTGATGTATTTGAAAAAGATAATTCAGAAGAATTATTAGAGCCTGAAGTTCTTAACGCTACAGAATTTACTACTCGACAATTAATTGGAATGGTTGATTTCATCAAAGCATTAAAATCAGCATACAACCAAAATCATCCAGAAAATTCAGTCCGTTTAATCAGTGAATATCCTATTAATAAAATGAGTATGTTCGATATGGCATTAACTGTCAATGATGCTGTTCAAAAATTCAATGAAAAATTTAGCAACAAGGGCAATTAAAAAAGCCGCGTCAATAACTGACACGGCTTTTTAATCTAATCTAGTGTCGTAATTGCTGCCGACTGAACGTAGCCAGCAATTACTCACCTTTTCAAGACGCCACTCAAAAAATTCGTTCACATATATTT
>JAZSES010000414.1:0-1656 GCA_045531805.1 Candidatus Limenecus sp.
GAACAAATTTTGATAGTTCTGGCATTACAAAATTACAACAACAGATTCGTCAAACTCAGGCAGAGTTAGAAAGAATGAAAATTGACTCTCCTCTTGGAAAAGGTATGAATACTGGTTTAGATGAGAGTATTAGAAAAATTAAAGAAGTTCAAACATTATTGAATAAATCTTTTAATCCTAAATTAGGAATGTTTGATACTAAAGCTTTTACTCAAGGGTTGGCAGCTACTAAAACAACTGTACAGGGTTTATATAATGATTTTGCTAAAGCTGGGACTGTAGGTAAGCAAGCTTTTGCATCTATGTATGGTCAAATAAGTAAACTTGATATGGGAATGAAACAAATTTCTAAGACAAGTGATAAAATAATTAATACTCTTGGCAATACAGTTCGATGGGGTCTTATTGCTAGTGCTTTTAGTCAAGTAATGAATGCTGCACATCAATCTGTTGAATATGTAAAAGATTTAGACAGATCTTTAACAAATATTATGATGGTTTCTGGTGAAACTCGTGATAATATGAATCAATTTGCACGAGATGCAAATTTAGTTGCTCAAAGACTAGGTGCTACAACAACTCAAATGACAGAGGCTGCAAAAGTATTCGTTCAGCAAGGTATGTCATTGGAGCAATCTCAACAAATGGGTGAATATGCAGTTCACTTAGCGAATATTTCAGAACAAGATAGTGCAACTACTTCTGATGAATTAACAGCTATGAAAAATGCATTTAAAATTAATATAGATGATATGGGTAATGCTATTTCTAAATGAGCTGTTATCGCGAATAATACTGCGGTAGACATGGAAGAACTTTCTGTTGCTTCTCAAAAAGCAGCTTCTGTTGCTAACACCGTTGGGGTTAGTATGGATCAATTTGCTGGACATATCGCAGCAATTGAAGCTACTACACGTGAAGCTCCTGAAAATATTGGTAATGGTCTTAAAACATTATATTCTCGTTTGGCAGATATTAAATTAGGAAAAGATCTTGAAGATGGTGTTAATCTTGGTCAATTCTCTTCTGCACTTAAAAAAGTTGGAGTAGATGTTCTTGATACCTCTGGAAAAATGCGAGATGTTGGAGTTATTGTTGAAGATCTTATGGCTAAATGGCAAGAACTTGATAAGACTCAACAAAACGCTGTTGCTACGACTGTAGCTGGTAGATTCCAACTTGCTCGTTTTGAAGCTTTGATGAATAGTCAAGATATTTATAAAACAGCCGTTGGAGTTGCTAGTAATGAGCAAGGTACTGAAACTTATGATATGATGCAAGAAACATATCGTAATTCTCTTGAAGGTAGAAGTAAAGCCTTGCAGTCTGCTATAGAAGAAGTGTTTTTAAATGCGTTTGAAACAAATGATTTTTATGCTCTTGTGGATGTAACAACTCAGTTAGTTAAAGCATTTGGAGATTTAGTTGAAGCAGTTGGTGGTGGTGGTGCGGCTGTCACTGCTTTTGGGGCTTTGTTGACAAAAGCTTTTAGCACACAAATTGGTCAAGGCATATCTAATATAATTTCTAATCGTGAAACTCGTCAAATGCAAGAAAATAACCGCGAAGGACTTGCGGCCTTTGCTAGACAACAACTTCAAGGTGTTCCTGTTGAAGATAAATCTATGCAGGCCGCAGTAGAAGATATTTCTGGTG
>JAZSES010000087.1:0-12689 GCA_045531805.1 Candidatus Limenecus sp.
CATATTAACTAAAAACTTGTAGTATAATTTTACTCAGAATAATAGGATAAATAAACAGGGTGTTATTATGAGAAGTGATAATGTAAAAAAAGGTATTCACAAAGCGCCACACCGCTCTTTGTTGTATGCAACAGGTGTAGCAAAAGAAGGTTTAAAAAGGCCGTTCATTGGCATTGCTAGTTCGTTTTCAGATTTAGTTCCTGGGCATGCAGGAATGAGAGATTTGGAAAGACAAATTGAAAAGGGTATTCACTCTGGTGGTGGACAATCCTTTATTTTTGGTGTTCCTGCAGTTTGTGATGGTATCGCTATGGGACATTGTGGTATGAAGTATTCTTTGCCATCTCGTGATTTGATAGCTGATTGTGTTGAAACTGTTGCAGAAGCTCATCAATTGGATGGTCTTGTTCTTTTAACTAATTGTGACAAAATTACACCTGGAATGCTTATTTCTTCTCTAAGATTGAATATTCCTTGCATTGTTGTTACTGCTGGCCCGATGATGGATGGTTGTTCTAAAAAAGAAGTTCTTACCATGATTAGAGGTTCTTTTGAAGCTATTGGTAAACTTTCAGCAGGTGCAATTACGGAACAAAGACTACACGAAATGGAAGAGGAATGTTGTCCTTCAGCGGGTTCTTGTCAGGGACTTTATACTGCAAATACAATGGCTTGTCTGACAGAGGTTATGGGTATGAGTTTGCCATTTTGTGCGACCGCTTCAGCAGTTTCTGCAAAGAAAAAACAAATTGCATTTGAATCAGGCATGAAAATTGTTGAGCTTGTTGAGAAAGGAATAAAACCAACTGATATAATTACTAAAGATTCATTGAGAAATGCTATTGTTACAGATTTGGCTTTGGGTGGTTCAACAAACTCTATACTTCATTTGTTGGCTATTGCTAATTCTGGAAATATTGATATTTCTTTGAATGATTTTGATGAATTGAGTTACAAGATTCCTCAAATTATAAAACTTGATCCATCCGCATTACCTACAATGACAGATTTACACAATGCAGGTGGTATCCCTGGGGTGTTGAAAACTTTGTATGGTAATACACCTGAACTTAAAGATACAAAAGGTGTTTCTGGTTTTAGTATTAGTGAGATTGCTCAAATGGCTTGGGTTGACAACAGTGTAGTCCATACTTTGGATAATCCAATTACATCTAATCCTGGCTTGGGTATTTTAAAGGGTAATCTAGCAAAAGATGGAGCAGTTATTAAAATTTCTGGTGTAGACCCATCTGCTTTGACTTTTGAGGGAACTGCAAAAGTATTTAATTCTGAAGAAGAAACCATGGATGCTATTGACAAAGACCAAATAAAAGAGGGCGATGTAGTAGTGATTTGTTACGAAGGTCCAAAAGGAGGGCCAGGCATGAGAGAAATGCTTGCACCTACTTCTATGATTGTTGGTAAAGGGCTTGGTGCAAAGGTTGCATTGATTACCGATGGCCGTTTTTCGGGTGGTACAAGAGGACTTTGTATTGGTCATATATGTCCTGAGGCTGCGATGGGTGGCATAATAGGCTTGATAAAAAATGGTGATAAAATTAAAATAGATATACCAAACAGAAGTCTTGAGCTTTTGGTTTCTGATGAAGAATTGGAGAAAAGACGTCAACAATTTGTTCCACTTCCACCAAAAGAAGTTAAAGGCTTTTTGGCAAAATATGCAAAGACAGTGCAGAGTGCTTCTGTTGGCGCTATTACAATGTAATTTGTCAGTGACACAAAAGTCGTCCAATTATTTTGCAAAATTTTTGGGATGATAGTGACAAAACTAGATTAGTTATAAGAAGGGATAATATATGTCAGGACATTCAAAGTGGTCAACCATTAAACACAAAAAAGCAAAAGTCGATGCACAAAGAGGTGTTGCTTTTCAAAAATATTCTAGAGAAATTATTGTAGCTGCAAAAATGGGTGGTGGTGATCCAGCGGCAAATTTTCGATTGAGAACAGCTATTGAGAAAGCAAAAGCAGGTGGTTTGCCAAACGATAATATAAAAAGAGCAATTGAAAAAGGTTGTGGTGCTGGCGCTGCAGAAAGCTATGAAGAATTAACTTACGAAGGCTATGGTGCTGGTGGTGTTGCCGTTATTGTAGAGGCAATGACAGACAATAGAAACCGTACTGCTGGTGATGTAAGAAGCTATTTTACAAAATTCAATGGCAATCTTGGTGAAACAGGTTGTGTTGGTTGGATGTTCAAGCCTGCAGGGGTTGTTACTTTTGACAAAGATGAAGTTGATTATGAAAATCTTTTCAACGAAGCTATCAATGCTGGTGCTGATGATTTTGTTGATGAAGAAGATGAGTACAAAGTAATTACTGCTCCTGAAAATTTCCAAATTGTTGTTGAATCTTTGGAAAAACTTGGCTTTAAACATAAAGGGGCTGAACTTACAAAGTTACCTCAAAATACTTTGGAAATTACTGATGAAAAAACTGCAAAAATGATTTTATTGTTGATGGATAAACTTGAAGAACATGACGATGTTCAAAATGTGTATTCAAACTTTGATATTCCTGATGAGGTAATGGAAAAAGTACAAATCTAGGTTTTGAGTTATACAGAAAAGTCTTTAGTCATTTTGTTGGAACAATCCAATACAAACGACTAAAGACTTTTTTATTAATATAATGCAGAAATAAAAACTTGTTTTGATAATGCGCTTAGATTGTAGTTAGTGTTATAGCATAAAGTGCAACTATAGCTATTGCGCTGAGCATTATCCATCCATTGATAACTGGGTGTTGATTTGCTATTACATCTGCAAGCGTAATTTTTCTTTCTTCCAAGTCTGAGAAGTTTGCTGATGTTGTTTTCATTGAAAAATCCTTTTTACAATAGTCTTATTATATTTTAGCTATTTGGGGTGGGTTTACATCAATTGTCTGTTGGATAATCTTTCAAATTACTGATATAAATGAATGAGTTTTTTAGTCAAAATAGTAGCCCAATTGTCATCCGTGAGCATGATTGCAATTTTGAGTGTAAGTATTAAAATAACTATGTTTAAGATGGATAATAATCGAGATTATTTAATATGAAAAAAATTGAATTTGCGAATGTACTTTCTGACACATTTTCGTCATCAAGAATTATAAATCTTATTGTTTTTATAGTTTTTGCATTGGCTATGACAATGATATTGGGGGCAAGATATTATTTGTTCCAAAGTATTATTAGTGATGATGGCTCTAGTAAGAAAGATATTGTTGCTCACAAGACGATAAAAGTTATTGATACTTTTAAAACTGAGCAAAATAGAAAAGAAATTGCTCAAAAAATAGAGCCTGTTCTTACTCCTGCGGAAGACACTTATATAAAGAATAATTTTGCGACTTTGGTTAAATCTATTGAACAAGTTAGAGCATCAGCGTCTAGTGCCGCAGAAAAGAAAGAACAAATAAGTATTCTTTTTGATTTACAAAATAATGTATATAGAGATTATTTGATAAGTTATTTGACTAATGCAAATGATGAGAGGTTGCATTTAACTTTTGCAAAAGCGAAAAAAACTCTAGAAAATATCTTGAATCAGGGCGTAACTGAGAAAGATTTTGAAAAAAACAAACTGACATCAATGATACTTCGTCATACACATTTTGAAACTTCAAAAGGTGAGATAAGAATAATATCAGCTCTTTTAGAGCAAGTTATTGTACCCAACATGGTATTTGATGAAGCTGCTACAGAGCTTGCAAAGAGAAATGCCATAAACTCTGTTGTTCCAACTGTAGTTAAATTTGAAAAAGGTGAAAAAGTTGTTTTTGCTGGTGAACCTGTTACTAGAGTGAAAAAAGATGCCTTGCAAAAATTGGGCTATAATGTTTTGGAGCTTAATTGGCAAGCTATTGTTGGTATTTTCGCCCTTGTTTCTCTAGGGGTTGTTACTTTGCTTTATTATCTTTTGAACTATGAAAAACAATTTGTAACCAAAAATTATCTTTCTGTTATGGGGTTGATTGCCTTGTTAATGTCAGGGTTGGCAGCAGTTTTGCCAGCTGGTGTTTCTTTTTATTATTTGCCATTCCCTGTAATTGCAATTTTAATTTCTATTTTTACAAATCCTAGAGTTGCGGTTTTTACAACTACAACTTTGATTACTATAATTGCTTTGGTAGAACAAATGCCAATGCAACCTGCTGCAGTGTTTATCATTGTATGTTTAATTTCGGCTATTGCTACGGTAAAAGTTCGTTATTCAAGAAGATTTGATTTGGTTCGTATTGGTGGAGAAATTGGATTTGCGATGTTTTTCGCAATACTTATAATTTTTATGATTGAAAACTCAATTACACCAATAGATTCAGAAGTTATGTGGATTAATACACTTATTGGTACTTGTAATGGCTTGCTAAGTGGTATTGTTGTTTTGGGTATTATTCCATTGTTTGAAAGTATGTTCAAAATAGTAACTCCATATGGATTGGCAGAGTTGGCTGATAATAATCAAACACTGCTAAAACGTTTGCAGTTTGAAGCTCCAGGTACATTTTCTCATAGTTTGATGGTTGCAAATTTGTGCGAAACTGCTGCTGAGGCAATTGGGGCTGATCCTGTATTGGCTAGAGTTGGTGCTTTGTATCATGATGTAGGTAAGCTAAAAAGACCATTGTTCTTTGTTGAAAACCAAACTTATTTTGGTATTGAAAACCCTCATACAAAGCTTAACCCAAGACTTAGTAAAATGGTTATTACTGCGCATCCAAAAGATGGTATTGATTTGGCAAAAGAGTATGGCTTGCCCACAGTGGTTCAGAATTTTATCATTCAACACCATGGTGATTCTGTTGCTAGTTATTTTTACAACCAAGCTAAATTAGAAGAAGGTGCTGAAAAAGTTACTGAAGAACAATTTAGATATACTGGGCCTCGTCCAAACATGAAAGAAACTGCTATTTTGATGATTGCAGATTCTGTTGAGTCCGCGGCTAGAACATTGAAAGATCATTCTCAAGAAGAGCTTGATTCAATGATTAATAATATCATTCAAACAAAATTGAATGATGGTCAGCTTTCAGATAGCCCATTGACATTAAAGGATTTGAAAACTATTGCAGCTGCATTGAGTAAAAACCTTAGAGCTGCACACCATCAAAGAATCAAATATCATGAAAACATCATTCAAGAGTTGGAAGAAAAAGCTTTGAAGAAAAAATTTGTAGCTCCTGATAGAATTACAACTGAAGAAGAAGAGAAAATTGAAAAGAAAATTCAAAAACATCTTCAAAAAACAGAAGCACAACAGGACGTAGCTCAAGAAAATACAGAAAAAGATAATGATTAAAAATACAAAGATAAATGTTTTTATTGAAAATGAGTACGAAAATTTCGATGAAAAGATAGATATTTCGCAATTGTCTCAAAACTGTGAGAGGATGTTGAGATATTTTCTGCAAAATCAAAATTGGTTGGAAGACTCTTGTCTTGTCGATTACAGAGATAGTTGTGAATTATTGTATTTTGATACAGTCTTATTTGATGATGAAAAAATACATGAGATAAATCGTGAGTATAGACAAAAAGATGCGCCTACAGATGTAATTACTTTTGCTATATTCGCAGATAGTCCTATTGAAGAACGTTTTGTTTTTGATAATGAAATCAATCTTGGTGAGATTTTGATTTCCTTGGATAGAACTAAAGTTCAGGCTGGTGATAATAGCCATCATCAGAAGTCTTTTGAGGCTGAATTATATTTTTTACTTGCCCATGGTATACTTCATTTGTTGGGATATGACCATCAAGATGAGGACTCTTTGCAAAGAATGTGGGACATTCAGCAAGAGATGATAAAAGGGGCTGGGTTAAATGTCTAAATTTACAACAGGCGGTTATAGAAAAAGTTTGTCACATGCTTTGCAAGGTTTGAGTGTGGCTTATAAGTCACAACGCAATTATCGTTTCCATTTATTGGCAGGATTTGTTGCAATTTTAGGTGGTATATTTTTAAATTTTAAGTGTATCGAGTATTGTGTTTTGATTTTGGCGATTAGTTTTGTTATAACGGCAGAGCTTTTCAATTCTGTAATTGAATTTTCTTTAGATGCTTTGTACAAAAATAAATATTCTAAACTTGTAAAAATGGCAAAAGACTTGTCTGCTGGTGTTGTTTTGATTGCAGCTTTGACAAGCCTTTTGATAGGATTTATGTTGTTTGGTCGTAAGCTTTTAATTATGTATTTGTATTAATAGATTGTGACACCAGATTATTCTTGTGAGCTAATCAAGTTTTTTGTTTTTGTTTCGATAAATAAATTCATAAGTTCCATGTCATCATAATCTATATAGGCAGTTTGAAATAAATTTTTACCAGCTTTTATTGTTAGTTGATTTTGGGAATTTTGTTTAATTAGGTTGCGAGGGATTTTTATTTGTTGATTGTCTCCATTCAGGTTAAGTTCTGCAATCATATTTCCGTTAAAAAATATTTGTGGTGCAGTTGCGTAGGCTGTTGTTACTTTTGATTGTCCCATATCTCTTGCCATTTTGGTATCAATCCCTATTGCAGAACCTATAACTAGATAGGCATCACCGTTAGTTGGTAGTGTTTTTACATTGAATGTTTTTGTATAGAATGGTCCAATTGCTTTTACTCTAAATTCTGAAGCATTGGCAGAGTTTGCAGAGTAATTGTCATCTCCTATGTGGTACATATCTTTGTCTATTATTATGTCGTGTGGGTTTGTTTTTTCAATTCCAACGACAATAGGTTTTGACATGGATTGTTCGTCAATAGTGAGGGAAAATGGTTTGTAGCCATCTTTTTGAACAGACATAATTGTTGGTGCGTTTATTTTTGCGCCTAGAGAAAATCTCCCCTCATTGTCAGTTTTTGTTTTGTAATTTTTAGATGGTAGTGATATATCGGCTTGGCTTATTGGTGTTTGGGTTTGCGAGTCAATGACTTGGTTGAAGTCTCCAATTCCACTCTTCTCTACATTACCTGATATTGCGCTGTAACTTGTGCCAGTAGTTATGGTCAAAATGCTTAATATTGCCAATATTGAAATTAATAAACTAGCTCTGTTTTTCATATAAATCCCCCCTTAGCATTTCTTATTTTATAAAATACTAAGGTTAATAATATACTCGAGCTAGGCTAATTCTGGTAAGAATTAGTCGTCACTTTTGGGTAACAATACACAACCCAAGTTTGGATTATATTCACAAATACAGTTTTTACCGTTATTTTTAGAGTTGTATAGTGCAACGTCAGCAAGTTCTATGAGTGTTTGTTCATCTAATGCACAAGAAGGGTATTCACTCATACCCATACTAACCGTTGGACAGATGAATACATCGTCTTTGACGTTGATTTTAATTTTACTAATGTTTTTTCTAATTCTTTCTGCAATGATTTTTGCGTCGTTGATGTTGGTTTCTGGCAATATGACAGTAAACTCTTCACCGCCATATCTTGCAGCTATATCAATTTTTCTAACTGTTTGAGCAATACAATTTGCCACTTCACGGAGTACTTGGTCACCAACAGGGTGTCCATATGTATCGTTTACTGATTTAAAGTTATCTATATCCATCATTAATAAGGACATTTCGTGGTTATATCTAGATGAACGTTTAATTTCACTTTCAAGCAATGTGTAGAAATGTCTGTAGATATAGAGTTTTGTAAGACCATCTTTTGTTGCGAGTTCATATAGTTTTGCGTTATCAATTGCAATAGCCGCTTGATTTGACAGTGCTTCAATAAATTCCAAGTCTTGCTTGTTAAACAGTTTGCCATTTTGTTTGTTTGTAATGTTGATTACACCTATTGGTTCACCTTTGGCAATTAATGGAACACAAAGTAATGAATTTACATTTAATTCATTTCCGTTGTCTATAAATCTTGGGTCATTTTTCCCTAAGTTTGAGATAATAGATTTTTTCTCAACAAAAACAGTACCAGCAATACCTTCGCCAACTTTGATTTTGGAACATTCAACTAATCCATTATTGATTTCTGTTTCCAAGTTTTTGTCTGCAAGTCCATAAACAACTTTTGTTTGCAGAACATTCTCAGCGAAGTTATAAAGCATCAATGAACCTTTTTCGGCTTCAATTGTTTCTAGTGCTTTGTTCAAAATCACGCGTAATAATCTTTTTAAATCATCAATAAAGTTTACAGCTTGAGATATATTGTACAAAATTGATATATTGTGCAATGATTTTTGCAAACGTTTCAAATCGTTTTCTTGTTCTCTACGTTTAATATATTTTATCAGTATTGGACCAATGTAGTTAAAAACCTTGTTTAGATAAGATATGTCTTCTTCTGTGAATTTGTTGTTGCCTTTTTTGTGTCCAACTGAACACATGAAATATGGAATGTTATCTTTTTGAAAAAGTTTAAAATATGAACTATTCATATTTGCAAGGTTATATTTTTCCCAAAAAGAACGATAAATAGGATTGCCTTTTTCATCTGAAACTTGGATAAATTCATTTTTGTTTATAACCTGCCAAAAACCTTCTTCGTCATTTTCAAATTGAAAATATTCGTGTTCTTCACTGTTTTGGCCAGCAACCATATAGTATGTATTTTCGTGATTAATGAAAAACTTTGCATTTTCTATATCCAAAGTTTGGATTAAAAATTCACTAATTTTTTCAATTAGGTCTTCCAAAGATTCAGCTTGTGTTGCAATAATACTGAGGTCAAACAAGCTGTTTAAATCATAAAATTTCTTTTGTAGTGTACTAATTTTATCCGATAACTGTTCCATAGTAATTATTCTATTAGATTTTCAGCAATAATTCAATCAATTTATTGAGGGATATAAGCTTCAATCAGAATGTCAGGGTGTAAGCTTTTGATTTTTGTTATTTCAAGCTTTTGGGCCTTATTTATGTCTGTTACGTTCAATCCATTAACAAAACTTTGGGCTTCGTTATCACAAATTATTTTTGGTGCTATAAATTGGTAAATTTTGTCTGCTAATTTATTTTTAATAAATGCATTGTTTAAGTTGCCACCAGCTTCTACGAGTATACTATTTATTCCTTTTTCAAAAAGCTTTTTGATTAAGTCATTCAAATCTATTTTTTTTGTAACTTTGTTAGTTTTGCATTTTATAAATTCTACGTGTTTCATATTAAATGCTTGTGTATTGGTATTTTCGTCTATAGCTACATAAACTTTTGTACCATCATTGATGTACACCTTTGAATTTGGTGATGTTTTTAATTTTGAATCAATGATTATTCTAATGGGGTTACGTCCATTTTTCATTCTGCAAGTTAGAGATGGATTGTCTGTTATGATTGTTCCAGAACCTGTTAGTATTGCATCATATTTGTTTCGGAGTTTTTGTACTTCATTTCGTGCTTTTGTTGATGTAATCCATTTTGAGGAACCATTTTTTGTTGCGATTTTTCCATCCATTGTGGTGGCTGTTTTTATGGCAATAAATGGAAGGTTTTTTGTTTGATTTTTTATAAAAATTTCATTTAGCTGTTTACACTCTTTTTCAAGAATATTTGTTATAACTTCAATATTGGCTTCTTGTAATTTTTTTATACCATTTCCGCTTACTTTTGGATTTGGGTCAAAGCAGCCAACTACAACTTTTTTAAGTTTTTCTTTGATTATAAGGTCTGCGCAAGGAGGGGTTTTCCCAAAGTGAGAGCAAGGCTCGAGATTTACAATAATTGTACCGCCTGTAATATCAAAGCCATTTTCTTTTGCGTTACGTATTGCATTAACTTCGGCGTGAGCTTTTCCATATTTTTCGTGTCGTCCGATTCCTGCAATTGTTCCATTTTTATCAAAAACTATTGCACCGACAAGTGGATTTGGAGAAACTTGCCCTTGAGATTTATTTGCAAGGGTAATACATTTTTTCATGTATTTTTCATACGTTTTTTTCATATTTAGTCTGCAATTTCTGATAGCTTAACTTTTTGGAAAAATTGTTCTGCAATGATTTGAGAATATTTGTTGCCTTGGTTTGCAGAAACGATAATTTTGTTTTTTCCATTTTTATCTTTTGCTACTGCGACAATACCTTTCACATGTTTTACTGGTAAATTGGTGATGTCAGCTTCAAACCTAGCATATGGAACAGTTTGCCCCATCGTTTTCATTGTGCCTTGTTTTGTTATTTTAAAATTTTCAACATGAACGTACTGGTAAGTAAGTTTTTCGTTAATATTATTGATTTTTTGTTCTAATTTTCCACTTTTAAAGTCTTCTTGAGTGAGTTTTATTGTTTTGTTTTCGTTTACTACTGCCATTTTTTGACCTGTAGCATCGTGTTCTGCTATAACTGCACGAAATCCCATAATATTTGTTGAGCGAGAGATTTCATATTCATCAGGAATTTGAGAAAAATCAGCTACATCTTTGCTTTTTTCTAAAAGTTTTTCTTGTGTAGGTTTTTCAAAAGGATGGAAGTTTGTGGTAATCCAATCCCAACCACCAATGGATTTAAAACCTACTATTGCTAAAACTACAATGATTACTTTTATTATAAATTTTAAACAGCCCATAGTTCTTCCTTATATTCCAAACTTTGCGTATATAGTATCAATATTTCTCAAATAGTAACCTGAATCAAAACAGTTTTCAATTTCTTCTGTTGTTAGGATTTGTTTTACATTATCATCGTTAAGAAGATTGTTTTTGAAGTTGCCATCAATTTTGTTGAATGCCGAAAGGGCGTTTTTTTGTACTAATAAATACGCATCTTCTCTAGAAAGCCCTTTGTTCGTCAGTTCTAGTAGAACCCTTTGAGAAAAAACAATTCCTCCAAAAAGATTTGTATTTTTCAACATATTGTTTTCGTGGATAACTAATCCTTCAACAAGATTTGCAAATCTGTTTAGCATATAGTTAATAAGAATTGTGGAGTCAGGGAATACAACTCTTTCTACTGAGCTATGAGATATATCTCTTTCGTGCCAAAGTGCAATATTATCTAATGTTGCACTCGAATTGCTTTTTACTAGTCTTGCCAAGCCTGTTAAATTTTCTGATGAAATTGGATTTTTTTTGTGAGGCATAGCAGAAGAGCCTTTTTGACCTTTTTTAAATGCTTCTTCAACTTCCAAGACTTCTGTTTTTTGCAAGTGTCTTATTTCTATTGCGCATTGTTCAATAGCAGCTGCAATGAGAGCGAGTGTTTGCATGTAGTTTGCGTGATAATCTCTTGCTATTACTTGGGTTGATATTTTGGCGGGTTTTAATCCAAGTGTTTTGCAAGTAATTTCTTCTACTTCTGGTGAAATATTGCTATATGTTCCAACTGGGCCAGAAATTTGTCCTACTGCAATTTCTTCTTTTGCTAAAAGAAAACGTTTTTCTGCGCGTTCAAAAATATCAAGCCAGTTACAAAGTTTTACACCGAATGTCATTGGTTCTGCATGAATACCATGTGAACGACCAATGCAGATTGTTTTTTTGTGTTCTTTTGCTTTGTTTCTAATTATTTCTATTACTTTTTTTAAGTCCTTCTCTATAATTTCAGATGCTTTTTGTATTTGAAGAGCAAATGCAGTGTCGATTACATCAGAGCTTGTCATTCCCATATGAATGTAGCGTGAATACTCCCCAACATTTTCATTTACATTTGTCAAAAATGCAATGACGTCGTGGTTTACCTCTTTTTCAATCTCGTCAATACGTTCTACAGAAAATGAAGCTTTTTCTTTAATTTCTCTGAGTGCGTCATCTGGTATTTTTCCAAGCTTGTTGTATGCTTCACATACTGCTAATTCAACTTTGAGATAATACGAGAATTTTGACTCAAGTTCCCATAAGTCTTTCATTTCTTTTAAACAATAACGATTAATCATTTACAAAAAGCCTTTCATTTCTACTACAACTATTTTACCGTAGAAGAGAAAAACTCAGATAAAAAATTAAAATTTGTAAATTATGCTTTGACGAGTTGTCCATTTACTATTTTAAAATAGTTTGGATTGAGCCTGAATACTCTAACATATCCGTGTTCACCTTTGCCATTTTGGTTTTTGCTATTTGCAACGAAGTTATCCCAGTTTGAGTTGTCAGCCTCATCTGCATATATTTGCCCATTACCACTAGTTATGCCTGCGTGACCAGGAACATCAAGTCTGTTTGCATTTCCGTATACGACAATATATCCTGCTGGTAGATTTGCTATATCTGCAGCGGTAATTTCTCTAGCAACAGTATCACTGATTTGTATATATTCTACTTCTTGGAATCTTTCAGGATGTTTTTCTAAGAACAGTGCTAATTGAGATGCATTGTTAAATGTTGTCATTTCTTCTGCCTCGACAGCACCAGCTCCTATTAGTGACTGTTTTGTACCTGTGAGGCAAGCACCACCTGTTTTCAAAGTGTTTGCCGAGTCTGCGCCGTTTTGTGCTAGTAGTAAGTCTATTGGTGTTGTATTATTGATGTTTATACCTTTGTCATTTTCAGCTTTAAATCCTGTGTATTTACCTTCTGCAATTCTTCTTTCAGCATTTGCAGGGCCTGTTCCAACGGAGTGTTTTCCACGGAGTTGTTTTAGGTATTTTTTACAACGTTTTTGTGCGCCAGTATTGTAACCCTGTTTTGGATATTGTATAACATCTTTATTTTCAAGGTCGTTGAGTAATACGGTTTTATTTTTTACGTTTTCTAGGTGAACTTGTCTAGCGTGAGATGCAAGGTAATCATTTTTAAAGCGTTTGCCGG
>JAZSES010000335.1:0-18284 GCA_045531805.1 Candidatus Limenecus sp.
TTTGAACCAACGACCTTCAGGTTATGAGCCTGACGAGCTACCGGGCTGCTCTACCCCGCTATAATTTGAGGGAACATACTTTATAATCATAGATTATATTTCAATTCCCAAATATGGTCGGAGTAGCAGGATTCGAACCTACAGCCTCTTGCTCCCAAGGCAAGCGCGATAACCAGATTACGCTATACTCCGAAATATGGTGCGAATACAGAGAATCGAACTCTGAACTTAACCTTGGCAAGGTTATATTATACCATTTAACTACATTCGCTTATGGTAGGAAGAACTGGACTCGAACCAGCAACCTATTGCGTATCAGGCAATTGCTCTAACCGATTGAGCTACCTTCCTATATGGTGCGTTCTGCCGGACTCGAACCAGCAACCTACTCGTTATGAGCGAGCAGCTCTGACCAATTGAGCTAAGAACGCATTTATTACCTTTTCCGATTCACAATATTACATTATTATCTTATTAGAGGAATATTTCTATTCATAATTTGATAATAAAAAATCTCTTATTTCTAAGAGATTTAATTAATATACCTACAAAATTTTGTATATTAACTAAACCTCCGGTACTATAGGTTCTTGATTATTAACGGCTAATAAAATATAATAATTACTTCTCATATCAATATTATTTATTTGTTCAATATTTTTTCCTTCCTCCTTTTTGCTTCTATATAATTATATATGAATAAAAATTAAAATCAAGTTTTTATTTTTTCACTTCATATATTTCTTATATTTATCTTTCTCCTTCTAATTTATGATGTATATTATATTACAATTTTTTTATATGTCAAGTTTTTTATTTGGGGAAGATTAAAAAAATTATTAATCTTCCCTATATATATTAAATAAGCTCTAAATTACGAACCCATTTAGGCATTTCACTTTTAATTCCAAAGAAAGCTAAACCTGCATGTTTAGGATTATTTAATTTCCAATTGTGATGTGCTACTCGTTTAGTATCCTCTACATATTTATCAAAATAAACATTATCATATGAAGCCATACAATTATCATAAATAGTTTTATTATTAGCTACTAAGATAACTGTATTTCCGTAACCTCCAAATGAATTTAACCAATCTTCTTGCAATACTTCCATCTTTTGATTTAATTCATATAAGAAATCATACATTGCAAATCTAGATGTTAAATGAGATACTACAGCCATTCTTTCACCCACAGACATTTCCACATCTTCATTTAGAATAATATATAGAATTGGGTCTTGACAGTTGCAATTACTTTCATATTTTTTTTCTTTTTTCATAAAACGTCCTTTTGAGTCACGCAGTCGAGTTTGATTATTTTTAGCCATTATATCCCTCCATGAATTTTTTATAGCTAATTATATTTGAAATTTTATTATTCTGAAACTTCAATGCTTGAATAGTTTCATCAATAAATTTCAAATCTTGTTCATTTATTTTTAATAAATAGTCAATCTCTATATATTCTTTACTAGCCTTAATAAATTTTTCAATATCAGATTTAGTATCAATCTTTAACCCGAAAGGTTTAGATTTTCCTAAATACGCTAATTGCTCTTGATTGGCCTTCCCAGTATAATATAGATATAAAGTTAATTCAATTTTATCTTTATTAGCTTTAGTTTTATTATACTCAAGGGCTTTAATTCTATAATAATCTAACCATTTACATATAGTAACGCCAGATTTCATAGAAGAAGATATAATTGATGATTCATCAATATATAAGTCTTCTTTAGCTTCTTTTTTCAATTGACAAATATCCATATTAACCTCCCATTTATATTATACATCAAATTTCATATTCATCAATTTTTTAGCTAAATCTAAAGTCATAACATCATACTTATATCCAATTTTATCTGCATATTTTTTCATCCTATCAATAAATTCAGATATGTTCTTGTTAATTGTATCTCTTTTAATTTTGGCTTGTTTAACCTCAATTAAACGCTTTTTAGCATCATCAATTTCTTCTTGCTTAAAATGATATTTTTCATCTTTAGGGTCATAATCGAACCCATTTACAGGTTCATACATAAAATCTGGAATATCATCTAACATATTATCTATTTCTTCGTCAAATTTAATATACATATGATAAATTAAACATTCTATTAAATCATCATTATTTTCGCTGAATAATAATTTCTGTGAAATATATGCGGCCTTTCTGGGGTCATTATAAGTATCTAATTCAATAGGAAAATTACCTTTACGAGTAAAATAATCAAAGCCTTTATTTTCAGCTTCTTTAATTAATCTAGAACTGATAATTTTTCGTTCAATTTCTTTAGGAATATTAAATATAGGTGCAAAGCCATGTTTAGTTTTTTTAACACCTAAATATGGGCTAGAATATTCTTTATAGCCTAATTCATCATTTAAGTATAAACCATTTTTATCAATATTATACTTAGTTATTGCTTTATCGTTTGGAAATAAAATTTTTTGATTAAACATTTTATCCTCCTTTTTCATCTTTCCTGAGACTATTATAGGAGAAATAAATATCAATTCAAGTTTCTGGATGATTATATTAATTTAGAAACACCATCTGCTACTTCAGCAAATGATTGAGAATTTTCCATGAAATGGATTAATGCTACACCAGATAACATAATTAAAATAACTACTATTAATACTATTAACCAGAATTTCTTAGTATTAATTATATTATTAACGGTTGCGCCTATTATGCGTTCTTTATCTACATTTGAATTTAATCTATTTTCAATTAACTCAATTATTGTATCTATTTTACCATTAACGTTTGACATGCCCTGCTTCAAATCGTTAATATCTTGCTTCATAGTTTGCATGTCAGAACTTAAAGTTCGAATACGGTTATCCATGTTGTCAATATCTTTGGCAAATGCTTGAAACACTATCTTTGACCCCTCAGTTAACTCACCCTTCATGGTAGGCATTGCAGATAAAACTGTTTCAAGATGGATGCACATTTCTTTATATCTTTTCCTTGATTGAATTTATTATTATTTATTAATTCGCAGTCTTAATGATTAAATCTTGAACTACTGTTTCAGTATCATTAACTATTGCGTAATATAATTTAACAGAATACTTCTGATTATCATAATCTGGAGTTATTTTAGCATCCATAAATTCAATTTCTGGAACATGATTATTTAATATTAAAGCTATATGCTCTTTCATTATTGATGCATTAACATTAGAAACATTTTCACCCAACAATGATTTTAACCCAGCAAATAGATAATCTTTATATACTACATCACCAGGACTTAAATTAAATATAGTATAAATTTTTTGAGCTATAGCTTTTTTTCTATCTAACTGGACCACATCATTTGAAAATCTATTGCGATTCATAGTTAAACTAATATCTTTTTTCATCTTGTCAATCCTAATGTTTGTTTATAGCTTACGGGGGTAAATTCATGTTCAATTCTTATTATAAGAAAATCACCACTTAAAGATGATGTATATTCAGCTTGTTTAGCTGCCCCATTAATCTCAACATGACACATATCACCTGTACATCTTTCAAAATCACCAAATGTAACTACTAATAATTCATTATCAATCATTTGATTTAATATCTTATGGCGACTACCATAATTTTTATAATTTAAAGTATCTTCATTGAAATGATATACTATATTATTCCTTTTACTACTATCAACTTCATATTTATATGGCATACCATTCAAACTATTATAAGTGTAAGTAGATGAGCCCAATACACCGGTTTTTAATTGTTGTATTAAATCTTCATTCTCGGGCTGATAATAATTAGTGATATTATTTGTATCCGATAAATAATCTGGATTATTATGAATTTCTTTTTCGGTGATAGCTGATATATCTTTTTCGGCTATATTATGAATAACTTTTCTATTTAATAATTCAGTCACTCTATGATAATTTAACCCTCTAAAATTTTCCCATAATATAAAATCATAATAATTTTTGGAGCCATATAAATTTAAAGTATCTATCAATTTATATGGATGCATATTAGGTGATAATATTTTAGAATCATCATTTACTTTTGATATAAGTATAGATTTTTGTGTTATCTTAGATAAAATATCTCTGACAATTGATGTTGATGGACCTGCATAACCTTTACTTATTCTTACATTAAAATTTTGTATAGCTTCTTCAGATACAAATTGAATATTATATTGTTTCTTATTGCCTTGTAATCTTTGTATATCAGATATACCAGTGATATGAAAAGTTAATTCCATTTCGCTGTTATTAATATTGCTATATATTTTAATATTCAACCAACAATTAGAATTAATAGGTAATTTTTCTATCCAATTATTGGTATCTATTATAGTCGCGAAGCCTAATAAATGGAAATTAAATAAGCTTTCATTTATAAAACAATATTGTAAAGATTGAGTTATATCCCAAGCCTTTCCTTTGCCATTTTCAGTCACCACACAAAAGTTTTTAATAATTGTAGAATTATTCATCCGCTATTACCAAATTATTTAAGAATAATGACATAACTTCAGTTGTTGGAATAAGTATATTTCTTTTAGCATCATTAATACTTATTTCATATTCCATATTCGTTATAGAAGTCGCACCATCTTTTTTATTAACTATCTTTCCATTATAAACCCAATGATGAATACTATCTAAATATATTTCGCCATATTTATTAATACAATATTTTCTTAATTCATCTGAGTTTAGTGGCCAATCAAAAAATGGGTCAATTATAGAATTTAGATATAATAATATCCAAGATAAACTAGAGTCACCATATAATCTATAACATATATTTTCTGGTGTATCATAATCTTTAATTTTATATTCAATCATTTCTATATTCTGTAATGATTGAATATCTATATTATGAATAAAATTACCTAATATTTTATCATAATATGCTATAGGTTCTAATTGACTAAATCTATAATGTTTCATTTATTTTCAGCCTCAATTTGTTTCTTTTCTTCTTCTATCATCTCTTTAGATATCATCATATAAAAGTCTCTTTCATATGGAAATAATTGTTCTATTTCTTGTATGTTAAAATGGAGGTCACTTCTTTTTAATGCTGTATTAACTCTATAATAAGTTTCTATATCCATATATAACATACTTAAATAAAAAAATCAGTTAGAGTCTCCTTTATATGTTTACCACAATGTGGGCATGTATAATCCACCTCATATCTCGGTTTTCTTATATCTTGTATTTTATCGCCTATTTTCTGAATGATAGATATAGGCAATGAACTAACAATAGTTACTTTATCTTCTAAAGTTAATTCTACTTCATTATTGCCACTTTCATCATACATTCTTTCTAAACAACTGGCGACTAATTCAATGTTACTTGATTCATCTTTTAAATACGCTATATTTTTATAACGTATGCATCTAAATTCTAAATAATATTTACCTTCTTCAGTATCCACATCAATTAATAATGGTTCAAAATCTCCATCATATACAATATCTTTAATTTTAATAGATAAATTTATACTATTATTGCCCTCAATACATTCATGTTTTAATGTAATATCAATAGTATCTTTAACTGATATTTCATAGCATTTAGTAAATAACCATATAATAGTGCCTATTGATAAATCATCTAAAACAAAATCATCTTCTACTATGCAATATTTTAATAATTCACCTATTGCATTCATTTGAGTTATTAAATCTTCTTTATTATCTAACCCAACTAAATACTTTTCTATCTCTATTGTATATGGTTTAATATGTATAGTTTTATTATTATCTGGTATCACTATAGGGTGATATGGTATTTTAATTTTAGGTATCATATTTCCTCCTTAAAAAATCTTATTCCACAAATTTTTACCTACTTCTTTCCAATTCATACTTGTAATATCTGCAATTGTTGATACTACATCTGAACTACCAAATTCTTGAACTGATTTCACTAATGTGCTCAAATCATAATCTCTATGTACGCCATATATATAATTAAATGACACATCAATATTTACAAATTGATTTAATGTTTCCCAATTATATTCGCTTATAGTAATAGATGTCGGATAAGCTTCTAATAAAACATAATATGCTAATATATTATCATGTTTATCTAAAAAATTTATCTTAACATCTGCAGTTATATCATTATAAAATCTACCAGTATTTGTTATTGGATTATTTATACCATCTATCCATTCATTGAATGTATTATATATAAAATAATCATTTCTTTCAATAAAACTAAATGTAACTTCTTCCCATTTATATCCTAAAGGTATTTTTCTTTCAATATTATTAGAATATATGACTGAAGTGCTTTGAAGATTCTTTGTTGGTGGTGTGAATTTATTGCATAATATACCCAATTCTTCATTGAATTGTGTTACACCTAAATAACTTAACCATTTAGAATCATTCATCCAAGAAGGCAATTCAAAAGAAACCATAAATTGATTATTACGGGCTAAACCATTTTTTGCTTCTAATTTATTTCTAAAAGCGTTAATAGATGATACACCTTTATCGTTAGTAATAGAAAACGCTGCTTGTTTTTCATTTGTAACATCAAATGAATCTACTAATTTATCTACTTTAGATACTACTTTATCGGTATATTTTTTTACATATTTATTAATAATATTAGCCATTATGTTGATGATACTCCTGCTGTATTCTTTAATGTGGATTTACGTTTTAATTCTTCAATAACAGATTGAGGTAATCCATCTTGATTTGTTTTATATATTTCCTGTAATAATTTATGATATCTATCAATATCATAATCTTTAAATCCGTCTTTATTTTTATCCGAATTAAGCCAGCCTTTTTCTAATCCGGCGCTTTTTCCTTCTTTAGGGAATAATTTTAATAAATCATTATATAATTGTTCAGTTGAAGTAGAACTTATATCCCAACCATGCGATTTTAATTGGTCGCTTAATTTCGCGAAATTATTAAGATTCCTGGTATTTTTTTCGTCGTATTGCGATAAAGCCTTTTCAAATAATTCAATTTCTTTATCGTTTAAATTTTTTCTATTATTTTCTAAATATGCAGCTACAGTGGCTCTATCTTTATTATCTCCTTCACCTCTAAGTATTCTAGAAGCAGCCATGCCAGCATCATGCGAATTTTGCATATTGCCTAGGCCGTAACCTAATGCTGCACCGAACCCAGCAGCTAATAATGAACCGCCTATTACTTTTGCAAGGGCTCCTATAAATGCAGTACCGGATACACCTTTAACCATATTTTTAATGCCACCCAATAATGCATCTACTGTAGCTTTTCCTACTAATTGTTTAGCTATAGAACCTAATAAATCACCACCTAAACTTAAAGTGCCTTTAATACCCCCCCATGCCATTTTAGCTATACCACCAATAGCTTTAAATAACATAGATTTCATTAAAAACTTTTTAAGCCAACCAAAGAATAATATAGAATACATTAAAACATTCTTTAGCCATTTACCACCTTTCTTAAATAACCACTCACCTATATTGGCAAGCGCCTCATTTATCTTTTTTAATGATGTACCTATAGTAGTTTTAATAGTTTCAGCTAAAGCTCCACTTCCAAATACTTCTGTATAAGTATCACTAATAGCAGATTTAGTAGAATTAACTACTTTCTCGCTAACTTCTTTCAATCCTTCAGCGATAGGTGAAATAGCTTTTTTAATATTACCACCAATTTTATCTAATTTTTGCTCTGCACCAGCTTTAGCTATACTTTTAGCTTTATCCTTTTTATACCATTCGTCTGCGATAGCTTGAGCATTAGCCATCATAGCTATTTGAATAGCTTTAATAATTTTATCAGTATTAGCTTTACTAGTTTTATTAATACTTTCCGCAGTTTCTTTAGCAGATGTCGTATTAGTAGATGAAGATGTATTTTTAGGAAATTCTAAATCAGCCATTAATAACCCTCATTTATATCATCTCTATTCAATATACTCAATTCAGTAAATGTTAAAGATAAAGCTATAACTTTAGGAGGATTACCAGATACTTTATCAAAATCATTTAATATAAATCCTATATTGCTAGTATCTATACTTGATTGAATCCCTGTTAATCCTAATATTTTAGTTTTACCTAACCATGTATTTTCGTTACCTTCTGTATAATATTTAATCTTAAATCTGCCGGGCATATTATAATATCTAACTGTATTCTTATTACCTTCAATTGACATATGTGAATAAAATTTCAATGTTTTGATAATATTCCATATATCATATAATTCGTTTTTATTTCTAGGAGCCATTAAAAAATCATATTGGAATGTTCTCGGGTCAGGTATAGAATAAGTAAATGCTATTAATGGGTCTCTAATTTTACCAAAATTATTTTGATATATTGCTGAGCCTCCCGCACCCAATAAACTATAAAGTAATTCACCACCTTGAGCGGTAACTACGTCTTTCCCTGTGGTTAATGCGTTTCCAACTGATTCTAAAATGCCCTTTCCCTTTACTGCTGCATCTACTACAGATTTAATAGCTTGTGCAGTTTTAGTTGAAGTATTTTCAATTCCTATTCTACTGTTATAAGATATACCCTGAATAGGTAGAGGCAATACAATAGATGTTTTTAATTCAAATCCTTCACCAGCTTCACCTATTAAATTATCAGTACTATTAGTGTTTTGTACCTTTTTTAGATTATCTACAATATTTTTAAATTCGTCTTTATCAAAATCTACATCTATATAATCTTTTATGTTTATTTTGTCCAAATCTGGTAAATCTAATCCAGGTATTTCGGGTAAATCTATAGATTCAACTAGACTTTTAATACCCCTAGTTAATTGATTATCTTTTAAAAACTCTTCTGTTTGTTTTAACCATTCCGGAGTATCAAAATCTAAATTAATTCCCCATTTTTTGCCTAAAGTCTCTAATGAATCTTTAGAAAATATATCTTTAAGACTATTTTTAAGATAATCCTTAACCGCATTTTTATAACTTTTTAAATCGGCTTTAAGTTTATCTCCTATTTTAATAGATACACAATCTGTTAATTTTTTTGCTAAATCTTTTTGAATTTTAGATTTAGCAACTTGTGTAGATATAGGCTGAAACGCAGTTGAATTTTTTTTATTATCATATATATAAACAATCATATAATTAGCAGCGTTTTGTCTATCTATATCATTAGGATATATATACTTAGGCTTTAATTCATTTTTGCCATTAGCCGAATCTAAAGAAGATATAAACTTCTTAGATTGACTTAAAAATGATGAATCATTAATAATAGAATCTACGTTAATTAATCCCATAATAAACTCTAAATTTATTTTATTATACTGTTATAATTATTTATTAGCTTTATGAAAATCGTAGATTATTTTAGATAAATCAAATTTTGAAATAAATTATCTTCAATTATAACTTATTGATTTTAGTCAATTTTTCAGAAAATTATCATTTTTGTAACTTTTTGCTTGAAAATTATTAAAAAGAATATTATAATTAGTATGTAGATAACAAAAGGAGTTACAAATGGAAACAATAATAGTAGCGAAAGTAGTCATAAATATGTACGGTGAAACATATAATGAACAAAAAAAGAAATTAGAATCGTTGGGATTTGAGCCATATAACGTTACAAATGGTGACCGTAAAATCAATGGTGGAATTGTTTGGGGTAGATGGCAGCGTTGGAGAAAAGTATTATTGGAATGTGAAATCTAGAGGTGAAATAATGAACGATATGAAAGAAATATTATTAGAGCAATTACAAGATATTATAATTCAGATAATAGAAGATTCTGATAATATATTTGAGACTCAAACCGATATTAGAGAAATTATACGTGATATATTTTCTAGCTATCTAGATGATAATTATATTACTGTTAAATTTGATTCACCATTAGGTTACGATTCTAAAATAGCTTTATTAAATAAAGTGCCTAATGTGGAATGGGTAGGTGAATTAGGGCATAGAGGTAATACTTATGTTCGTTTAGATAAAGGAAAATTTGAACAGAAGTCTGAACTAGAAATTAAAGAATACTTAAATAGTTTATACAGTGAAGATATTTTACTAGATAAACATTCTAAGATTATTATTAACAAATAAAAAAAGGAGAGTGAAATGGAAGGCGGAGCATTTGTATTATACATTGCATCAGGTTTCTTGATGAGCTGTGGCTTTTGGCAACTGATTGCATAATGAGGTAAAGAAATGTTAGATATATTTCATATCATTGTAGCAAAGTTGTTCTATAAATATTTACCTGCTAATGCAGATAAATATGAATCAGAATCCTATTGCATACAACAATATAAAGAATGGATAGAATTATGAGAATTAAAAAGATAAGCTTTGCTACAATGAAACCTTTTCATTTATATATGTCTATTGATAAGACTAGAATGTATAAGGTTAGTAAAACTATTAAAGATAGAAATATTTATGTGAACGAATTTGTATTAAATGAAGAATCCCGACCATTATATTCTTTATATAATACTCATAAATTGCATAAAGTATCTGAAGATAATTTAATATTGAATGTTATAGATTTAGGTATTAAGCCTATCTATACATTTAAGAATAATAAATTAGTATTTACTGATTTAGATAAAGCATTTGAGAAATTTGATAGATTTATATCTAATATGTTATAAGTAAATAAATCGCCATATAACGTAATTTATTATTTGATATATAATTTATCAATACAAAATAAAATCTCGCTATATAGCGAGATTTTTAATATTTATGCCCAGATATAAGAAGGAAGGAGGATGTGGAGAATTATATCTGGGCGAACTGTTAGCGATTAGCTATTTAATTTCTTTTTCATAAACATTGAAGGTACTTCAGGAGTGGCTACTGCACTTGTATTAGTTACTGGAGCTTCTTCTTCAGTTTTCTTCATAGCTCTAATAGCTTTCATTATTTCTTTATCATCACATTCTTTCATTTTACTAGCAAACTTAGTATGTGGATGACTAAATATATAACTAGCTATTTCACGGTTGGTCATATTTTCAAATTTCTTTGTCATACAACCTTCCATTAATTCTTCTTCATAATATTCTTTAACTGTTTTACCACCATCTTTTGAAACTGAGTACATCGGAGCGGCACTAAATCTACCATACCATAAAGCTACTACTTCACCTTTAGAAGTTTTTTGACCTAATTTTAATTTAGGAGCTGGATGGCCATGTGCTTTACCGAATTTAACCGCATCTGCCCATTGTGCTTTATCTTGAGGAAGAACAGCTTCAGTCAATGTTCCTTTCTTCATATAACCATAAATATCTTTAGAATCTTCAGCGCATCTCTCAGCGAAATTAGCGATAGATTTAAAATCTGAAGGTAAAGAATACATACTCCATTCATCGCCTTTTTTAGCTAATTTATCAATTCTGTCGCATACTGACCTGATAGCTTTAGTTGCATCTTGTACTTCTTTTAAATACTTTGATTTACTATAATTTGAAGGTAAAGATTCATTTAACATATTAGCATTTTCTTTGATAAGACCATTAAATGCTACTGCTATAGATTTATCACCTAAAATTGGTTTATCTAATTCAACAGCAACATAATCTTTAAATACTTTAGAAATTTTACCCTTCTGTTTATTAAAATAACTAGAGGGCATACTATCAAAATAATTATCTTTAATCTTTACTCTATCACCAACTTTCCAAGAATCTTCATCTAATTGTTCATCAGTTAATTCATTATGAAAACCCTTAGTATTTTCTGGTGTTCCTTCATTAACTGTAGCTGATGATTGTTTAGCTTGTAATTCTTTTATTTTAGCATCTACTACATTTATTTTTAATTGTAATGATTTCTTTTCTTCTTCATCTGTAGATTGTGCTAATTGTGACTGCAAATCTCTCAATATTTCCTGTTGGTGTGCTAATTGTTCTTGAATATCATTTTCCATAATTTATCCTTCAAATTTATATTACTATTATTTATTTCGCAAATGCAATAGCTGCAAATTTCTTAATTAATGGTACCTTAGATGAATCAGATGAGTTCATTACTAATTTTATTTTAAAACTCTTAAATGGATTTAATTCATCTACTTGATAGCTATATTGCTGGAAATCTGTTTCACTCAACGATTTAGCTACATCAGATACTTGAGGCATCTTCACCCATTCTTTAGAATCAATAGAAACATTTTCACCAGATTCAACTATCTTATAATATACAGATACATTTGAATTTGCTTGAATTGCCCCATTAAAATTAACTCTCAACCCAATAGCAGCTTCATATAAACTAACTGTCTTAAATATCATTCTCGCGCAAGCGTCATTATTAGTATTAGATAATTCCTTACTATTCTCATTATTAATTAAATTTTCAACAATTATAGCATTAGCATTGTACTTATCAATAATAGGTGAAATATTTTCATTATCAGTCTTTAAAGTAGCCACTACCTGTAAAGAATGATTATTCGGAATACCATGCAAAACACTATTAGCTTTAGATGATATTTTCTTAACTTTAGTTGGTTTATATATAGTTTTAGGTTCTACATATGTATAATCGGAATCTAATACATACGCTTGTTCAGTTCCATTTAATGATTTCCCAGATAAACCTTTCACTTGATATTTTAATGAAGTTCCAGTTAGTTGCAAAGCATTAATATTCAAAGCTAGATTATTATATTGCATATCATAATCTGTTCTAATATCAGAACCGAATATTAAAGTTTTATCTTCATTGTAACTATTTTTTTCTAATTTAGTTTCAATTGTACCATTATAATAATTATCAAATGTATAAGAGTCCCAAGTAGTTTCTATAATTCTATGTTGGCCAGTTATCATGCCCTCAGCATATGACGTTTTACTGCCAAAATCTGCAGGTAATGTACATTCAATATTTACTAATCCACCCACACTAAATGAATGATTTGGGTCAATAACTGTAACTTTATTTTCACCCCCAACCAATTTCAAGGAATTATTTGGTAATAATCTTGAATCACCTTCTGATATATCCGCTACATAATTACCTAATGATAAAGTATAAACATTAGATGTATCAAATTTACATTTATCAATCTTATACTTTAACCCTCTTGAGTTTTCTCTTATATAATTATATCCGCCAATATATTTCATTAAACTTCTACTAGAAATATCTTTTGTAGCAGTTATATTATTAGTTTGTTGGCCATAATCTACCATATGTAAAATGTAATTAGAACTATTAGTCGCCATAAATATAGCATATTCTTTTCCTTCGGATAAATATACCGGATTAGGAAATTCAATCCATGTAGGTTCAGATTCTAACGCATTTTTAGATGTAATAATATCTTTCGGTTTAATTTCTAAACTAGTTCCGGCTATATAACTAGAAGATACTTTATCTTCAACTACTTCTCTAATTTGAAATAATATAGGCTGACTATAATCTTTCTCATAGAAATATAAACCTATCCTAGAAATAAACATACCACCAGTTTCATTACATATAAATGATTGAATAATAGGTTCAATGCTTTCATCTTTTGATGAAGAACTTGCATCTAAGTTAGGATTATCCGGATTATCATTATTACCAGTATAAATATAAGTAGCAGTTGCAGATGTTGAATAATTTTTACCACTTGGAGAATCGCATAACAATAATTCTCTATATCCAGACGCAAATCTTATAGAACTTGTATTAGGTAAATAGAAATCTCCTGCAGCGTAACCATTATTGTCTGTAATTAAAGAATCGCCCTTATTTAATCCTACAGGTTTAATATATTTAGTAACATCCTTACCATCAAAGAATGCATATAATCTAGTGTTAGGTTTTAACATAGATACAGTAAATTGGATGGTAGTAGCTGGAATATATATTGTAGTATCTTGAATGGGCTTAGTATTACTTAATTCCATACTTCTACCTAAATATTTACCTATATTTAAATTATGAACTTTAACATGACAATCATTAATTATTATATAAAAATAATGACCTTCATTTGATACAGTAATATCAAATAAATCTACTTCGCCAACTTCTTCTACATTAATAATGACTTCACCATTATATAATTTAGCATTTAACGAATCTTTAGCGATAACTATATTATTATCATAATCAAATAATTCTTGTTCTATACCACATATAAATTGTTCGTTATTAGATAATGTGATTCTAACACCTATACCTTTATGATGATACGTTTTTAATATATGAGAACCAGCTTCTATATAAAAAGGTGTGCCTTGTAAAAAACCTTTATTCATTAATTTACTCCTAACCATTCAGTAAAGAAATTACCATATTCTAATGTATTGTCAGTATTCGCTATTACCGCATTTAATTCATTTAAATAATCTATATCTTGACCAACATTTTGTCTATTTTGATTTATATTATTATATTGATTATTAACTGAAGGTGAAATTAATAAGTTTCCTGTCCAAGATACTAATCCATTTTCATTCATTCTTTGTAATGATGTACCAACAGTTTGATTGATTACTTCAACATCAGTTTTTGGAATCATATATTTACCATTCATTTCAATAACATTTGTAGCACCTAAATTATTCACTACTAAATTGACTGTATTTAACTTAAATGAAGGTCTTAATGTATTATTGGATATATCAATAGCGCATTTATAATTAGCGTTTGATATTTCACCGTAACTATGGTCATTAAAGTTATCAGCAATATAACCCGTCTTATATCTTTCGGTTTTATCATCACCGAAAATAGGCATGTTAGATATATCATATTCATTCTGAGTTAGAAGAATATAATTTTCCATAGCATTAATTCTTGTTTCTAATATACCTATATCTCTCATCGTGAATCGTTTATTTTCTTTATACCTTTTCACAATGTCGTTTACATTTTGAGTATAAGATGGAATCTCAAAATAATAAAGAATCATAGCGTTCAAATCACCAACAGGTGTTTGAGGGTTTACAGCGCTGGTTCCTTGCTTAATCTTAAAATTACCCAAATAATCAACTTCTAATAAATCAATTCTTGGTAAGTAATAACTTACATCCGATTCAAAATTTGTATTGGGTGATAATATTTGGGTGCCACTTTCAAATTTGGCACCGTCAGCAGATATTCTTGGTCTTAAATCAATACAATTCTTTAAGTCATATACTACACCACTTTCATTAGTATAAATCGGTATATCTTCATAATCAATAGCATTAGTATATGATTCTGCAGTAAAATAATCACCTATAGTATGAGCAAAATAATCAAATACCGCCAATAATTTACCTGATGGTGCAGCAGCATTCTCAATTCTTTTAATTCTGATTCTATCATAAAAATCATCTCTCTGACCACCATCAAATATATAATTAGATGTTACATTAGTAGAATTTTTAGAAGCATCCACATTTGGGTCTCCGGAATCATAAACACCTACTAATCTATACCCATCAACATAATTTAATACAATTTCTTCAGCAGACGCAGCAGCATGTTCAATCTGTCCACTATCCGCATTAGTTAGAATTTTTGTTTTTAACCCCACATTACCTTCACCAGATTTTCTGATGCTAGCAATCAATTCAAATGATTGTCCAGTATATGGGTCGGGGGATAATTCTGGTAATGTTATAACTAAAGTACCATTACTTTCTATTGTAATCAATCCAGATAAATCAACAACTTCACCAGCATTATTACCAGATGTCATAGTTAATATATATTTAGATGAATCATCACTAAAGAATCTAGAATTAGTATCTGGAGTATATGTAATTTTTCTATCTGTGTCTACTACCCCCGATAATAACTTAGAATATTCATAAGTTACGTCTTCTAAACTTTTAACCGCATTCTGTGGTAATTTATATATTAAAGTAGTTTTATCCACTTCATGTAATTGAGCATAATTACTTTCATCTATACTTACTGCACAATTAAATGAGCCCTTTACAGAATTAATATATCTTACTCTTGATTGGAATGTTTCACCCTCATTCATACTAATATCTGTTAGATATAATTTGTAAGAATTATCATCATTTTTGGCAATCATTCTAACTCTAGCAGTGCCCACTTGAGTATTATGTAATTCATCATAATACAAATTAACAACTTCAATACTATTAATATCTGGCAAATAATTTACATCATGAACTAAACAATAATTACCATATTTTACATTAACCCAACTATTATTATCAATCCCAGGTGTTCTAGCTTTTAACATAGGGATATATAATTTATTTTCTAAATTAACTTCATAACCCAATACATAAGCCAAACCTGGATTAACTCCTAAACATACACGGTCTTTACATGCCTGTAAAAATTTCTCATGATTAGCTAATGGATAATACTTATAATTATGCAAATGAGACGAACCAGGAGATTCTTGGTCAAATATACTCATAGATGCATTCAACGCTTCAATTTGAGAATTAAATGCAAAATAACTTTCAGTATAAATACCATTATTATCGTTTTCATTTAAAAACTCTTGAATATCTACAATGAATGGGTTTACTGTATAATTACCAGATTCATCATATGTTCTTTTGGCTAATAAATCAATTATATTAGACCATTGTGAATTATTTGAATTGTTAAATACTACGTTTGAATTATTAATTCTCAAAATTTCAATGAACGAATCAGGAACATTATCATATAAATTATAATATCCTAAATTCAATTCTAAATATAAACGGTCTGCACCTGGCGCATTTTCATTTGGAGACCCATTGGCATTATCGTATAATGAAATATCATCCGAAGCCGTTATATATTTAACTTCCTTATTAAAACCAACTTTAGCAGATACTATTGAATTATATTCTGAAATAATTATTTGTTGAGGCTCAACATTAACGAAATAACCATCTATATAATATATTCCAGATGAAACTAATACAAATGAACCCACACCCAATGGATTTATTGTATTGGCTGATGTATTAATTTGACACTGATATTGTTCAGTTTCACCTTGTGCAAATATACATGAAGCATTTGTTGAGTTCCCAGTGATTGTTTCATTTTCAATAAATCTTTTATCAGATGTATAAACTATATGTAACTTATTATTGTCTACTACAATAAGTTTAGCTTCAGCCCCAGAGTTTTCACCATGAATTATTTCATTGATATAAAAATCACCCCTAATTTGAGTTACATATATTTCATTTACTAATGATAATACTTCACCTTCTTGGAATGTTCCTATATTATCATCAGTTTCATCAAATACTCCAGAACCTAAATAATTTAAATATAAAGTGCCTGGATTATTATTATTAGTATCAAATCCATCAAATACAGATGCAACTATTTTAGTGGTCGCACCATAAACCATTCGCCCCTTATAATTATTATAAGAAAAATTCACATCATTATAAGAATTGACTAACTTAACATAACTAACATCATTCTTAAATATTATACGGCCATCTTTAACTACTGAACCGTCCTTAAATACAGAATCAGCCAAACAACCAATTTGATTTTGCAAAATTGATTGTAATTGATTTAATTCTCTAGTTTGGACAGAAATTCCAGGTTTAAATAATACCTTTATAAATCCTTTGCTTGGGTCATAATCATCATAATATGGTTTATTTTTAGTTTCAATCATATTTTACTACCTTAAAATGCGATAACTATTTTATATGTTTCTGCTTGTGAATCTAATCTTTCAATAGGGCTTCTATTTTCTGTATATAATAATGAACCGCTATATAAATTCAAATAAGGATTCTTTACACTTTTAATAGTAGCAGTTGCACCGCTTGATATACCTATTATAGAATCTCCATCATTGAATGTCCCATTTATATTGGATAAATATAAATTAGAAACTGATTTAGAAGATAAGTTAGCAGTTGAATTATTTGTTTGATTTAAAATTTGTTCATTATATATAAACTTAGATGTATCTGAGTTAATATCTACATATTCTAATTGCAATATTCCAGCAGTATCTTCAGCTTTATCTTCAGTTCCATATAATGTCGGATTTAATAATAATCCAATCTGTCTAAATGATAAATCTGTAGGAAATGTTTGATTTTCATCTTTATCAAATATAGATTTTACAATTATATATCTACCACATAATTCGTCTACTGCGTTATTACCGTGCCCCTTAATTGGTGATATAACTGCCTTTAAATTAGCATTACCCGAAATAGTAATAGTTGCATATGTATATCCGGAGCCTCTAGTATCAATTCTAATTCTACTAATCTTATCTCCATCTAAGATTGCAGTAGCAGTTGCGCCTGTGCCATCACCCACAATAAGTCGGATCGTAGCCATGTCGTTCTG
>JAZSES010000358.1:0-2605 GCA_045531805.1 Candidatus Limenecus sp.
TCTTCGCTTTCCGGACTTCGTCCGTCCGAAAATACGCTCAACGCAGCCAGCAATTACTCACCTTTGACTTCTTTTGCCGAAATCTTTGATTTCGTGCAAAATGTCTTCACTATGTGAACAAAACGCCACTCAGCTCTGCAGTCAGGTTCACTCATTTCGTCTGCGACTCAATGGTTCACTTTGTCAAAAAATTCGTTCACGTCACTTCGTTCCTTATCACGAATTTTTCTCGGACAAATTTTTAATGCAAACCTCTATCTGAAAATACGTCAAAATAATAGTTGTTATCGACAGAGAAGAGTCTATCATCCTTACCCGCGATTTTTATTTCGAGTTTATACCCCAAAGTTTTGTTGTTTGTACCAGTCTTTTTAATACCAGTAGAACCCCAATCTGGTGCAAACGTATTCAAGCCATCTTCAAAAGCTTGCATATACGTCAAACAAGTTGGGAATTTATACTTATTCAATATCTGTAGTTTTGCATTAGCAGTAATCGTTGCATCAACAGTGTCACCACTATCATTTATATTTACCTTAGCAACTGTATTTTCTTTTACATAATCATTTTCAACAATTTGTTTCAAAATGTATTTATCAACATTATCTTTCACATCAAACAAACTCATAATTTCACTTATCTGAGTTTTCTGTTTAGAGCTAAAACAATTGTATTCATCAAATTTACAAAGATACTCAATTTGCTTTTCTTTATTTTTTACACGCCCCAATATGCCAGCAACTGTTTCCTTATCAACAACATACTCCAAAGCTTCTGCTGGATTTTGAAGAAGTTCAGCAAAATGTAAATATCTACCCGCTTTATCCTTATCTACATGCCCGTCATAATTTTGAGCGTACTTCTGTGCTTTAACAAAAATAGGATTATCTTTTGCATTTTCATTATAATAATTGTAAGTACTTCTATTCAAAATCAATGACTTGATTTTATTCTTATTTTCAACAACAAAATCATCTGACAAATTCGAATTTATAACATCAATTACAAAATTCGCATCTTCAATGCTTTGTGCCTCAAGATTTTCTGGACGAAGATTCGCACAAGTAGTAGCAAGACTACTCATATCATTCATATACAAAATATTTACAACATCATCAAATTTAGATTTTAAAGAATTAAGCTCATAGCTTTTTTGTTGCTCAACCCTCAAAGTCTCTAACATTTTAGCTTTTTGTGCAGCCTCTCTTTTCTCTGTTTCATGAGGCTTGATATCTTGTGTAACAAATATTTCCAAAGCGTCTTTTTCTGTAATTTTTTCATCCAAAACAGAATCCAAAACTCGCAAGAATTTTTTGAAGTTTTCTCTATCTTTTGTAGACAGATCACAAGACTCAAATTCAATAAACTTGTCTAAAAATTCATCATTGCTAGCAACATCTTTGTTCAAAAAGAAATTTAATCTGTCGTGTAATTGATTATCATCAAACTTATCATAATCTCTTTTTGCAGTTTCTATTTCAGCAGCAGCACGAATAAAAGGTTTTATTTTATCTGACGGTTTCTCAAACTTGTACGGAGTAGCTTGCAAAGCTGAAAGAGGAATTATATTTTTCCCATCAGAATATTTAATTTGACTAGGATTTTTCTTTTCTAAATACATTTGTCTAAGTACGGACAAGGCAAAATCATTGTAATCCAAACTAAGCAATTTCATATCCAAATCAGTTAACTGGACAACTTTATTTTTACGTTGTTCAGGTATGCTATTCAGCGTATCATTTTCATATATTTTTTTAAAAGCAAAAACAATATTCAAAACAGCAACTTTGATAATTTTTTCATACTCTTCATCAGAAAGTTTAGAATTTTTTAAACAAATTTGTTTAACTTTATTCTGACAAAAATCAATAATCTCTTCCTCCTCTTTTTCAAGGAGCATCAAATCAGCCAAATCCTCATAAAAATCTCTAGTTAAACAAGCTTCTATTTTTTCTGCAACTACAATATGAGCCGGAACAGGGATTTTTATGTTGGGATATCGTTTAGGAATATCCTGAACATTATTAATAATAGACAAATCTTTGTAATAATCTTGATAAACTTTTTCAAAATTAAAATTATCTTCCAATGCTGCCGATTTAAAACTATTCAACAAAGCAAAATCAATCTTCTCATCAAACTTTTTGGGAAGAACAAAAGGTCTATTTTTGTGAGCTTCTTTTTCTAATTGTAAATGTCGTTTATGAAATTCAGCATATTTTTCAGAAAGTTCTTCGCGAGAATAATACGGATTTTCATCAACTTCTTGCATTTCAAGATATAGCATTTCTGCTTTTTTTATAAACTGTTCTTTTTCTTTCAAAAATTGGCGCATATAAATAGCATAAAGTTCTTCTTTGTCTCGATTTGCATCCAATATTTCGTTAAGCTGTTTCAAAAGTTTTTCTTTTGCAAAATCAACATCAAATTTTCTCTGCTTTACATTGTGTATAGTCCCAAAAGACAAATATGGATAAGGTGCATACTCTTTTGTTTCATATGTTTTTTGTTCATGCAAAATTGGCAAAGGTTGTTTCTTTGCATTTAAGAAATTACTACAAGTTGTTTTATTCCAAATCCAATCATATCTATAATTTTTAATATT
>JAZSES010000333.1:0-2572 GCA_045531805.1 Candidatus Limenecus sp.
CAAACTCTAGGAAGCCCCTCAAGCCTAAACACCGTCTAAAGAATTTCCATTACCGCGACCATTACTTTCCTATTAAATGTCCATATAAACTATAACCGTCTAAAGAATTTCCATTACCTCGACCATTACTTTATTTGAAAATGTCCAGATAAACTATAGTTTTTTAGTGCAATTTTGTGCAAGAAAAGGGACAAAAGTGCAAAAATTCGGACACAAATCTCTACACTAAAAAACAGGCTATAATCGCCTGTTTGTCTAGATTTTTATCAAATTTTCTTATATCAAATGCCCTGTTTCCCTATATAGAGAGATATATTATTGTTCACAGGGACGTGACTAGACCTCACTTCGTTCGGTCGTCGCACTTGCCAAAATCCGCCGAACTCGCATAAGCGATTCTCACCACTATCAATTCAGCCATTAAAAAAGAACCCATAAAGGGTTCTCTTTAAATGGCGGGACCGACGAGGCTCGAACTCGCGACCTCCTGCGTGACAGGCAGGCACTCTAACCAACTGAGCTACGATCCCATAAATTGAATTTTCAATCGGATTAACTCCGTGAAATAATTATAAAATGCTAAATTTTTATTTTCAATACTTTTTTATAAATTTTTATTTTTTTCGTCAATTGCTTTGATAATACTGTAAAATACGTCATTATAAGGAGTTTGTATTCCATGCTTTTTACCCAGTTTGGATACATAGCCAGCAAAAACATCCACTTCTGTTTCTCTTTTTGCATCAATATCTTGAAGCATGGAAGTTCTTGTTTGCGGTAACATTGTTTCTATGACGTTCAAAACCTCTGGAATCATTTTTTCTGTATTTTTTACACCTTCTAATTTTGCAATAGAAACTGTTTCTTCCATTAATTTTATTGCAATTTCATTAGATAAAAAATGTGTTTGAAAAACCCTATAATCAGCATTTAAAACCGCAGAAGCTTGATTATACCCAATATTTACAAGAAATTTCCACCATTTTGCATATTCCATATCTTCTGGTATTTCGTATTTTATACAAGTTTCATCAAAAAAGTTTTTTAGTGCCAAAACTTTTTCAGATAAAACAGTATTGTTTGAATCGCCAAATACAGTTTTGTATTCATCGTCATGACTAATAGAACGACCAACACGTGTACTAGTATGACCGATATAATAAGAATAAAGTACTTTTTCCTTGCCAAAATGTTTTATTAGTTCATCTTCGCTACTTAGACCATTAAGTAAAGAAATTATCATTGTATTTTTACTAACAAATGGTTCTATCATCTCAATTACTTTTGGTAATGCATTATTTTTCGTTGCAATAATTATTAAGTCAGGAACAAAATTCTTTTCATTATTCGTAACATAGTCAAATACATAGCTTGTTCCATTAAACAGAATGGGTTGTTTTTGATATTTTTCTAAGCGCTCTTGGTCAACAAGAACTTTTAGATTACAGTTCTTATTTTCAGATATTTTAACAGCATATATGCTACCAATTGCACCAATGCCACATATTAATACATTTTTAATTTTATTCATAATAAACCTATTTTATCGTAAATGTTGCATTTACTACTGCGTTAATTTTTTTATCCCTTGCACTTGTGTTATAGATTCCATAGTCAGAAACATCAGTAGAATCTTTTGCAACAATTTGAAATACTCCCATTTTGGCAGAGTTCATTGTACCAATTTTTCCACCAGTACTTTCTATCATGCTTTCTGCTCTTTGTTTTGCATCTTTTGTAGCTTCCGCTAACATTTTTATTTTTAATTCATTTAAATTCGAAACATAATATTCAACATAGTTTGATGAAAGTTCAACATTTTTGTCTACAAGTTTATAAGTATCCTGCGCAATTTTAGATATTGCATCAACATTTTTTGAAGCAACTTCAATTTGCATAGTAAGCCTATAGCCGTCCAACTCATTAGAATCATATCCATTACTCATTTTTTTATATATTGGATAAGATGTAACAGGTGCAAACTTTATGTCTTTTTCTTCCATTCCATTGGAAATGAGAAATTCCATAATATGTTTTTTATCTGCATTTATTTTTGCATAGCCAGTCTTTAGGTCTTTGCTTTGTGTTGTACAGTGGGCTTTCCAAACTGCGAGGTCAGACGTGATTTCTTGTGAAGCTGAACCTGTAACAGAAAGTGTTTGATTTTGTAGTCTTTGATACGAAACAATGGCATGTGAAAGTATATATGTTGATAAAATCGCACCAATGGCAATAATCAGACCTAATATTAATATTTGATAGTCTTTTATTTCTCTAATATTTTTCATTTTTGAACTCCTCAAAAATTTTTTTAACTAGTATAATCACTGCTGCCACAAGCTATCGTTGCAGAGCTAACTCAAAATTTTGATTTATTACTCACAAAATTTATTATAGGCTATTTTTTTATTTTTGCTAGTATTATATTGGAGAGGATTTTATAATGTTAAGACAATTTTTACCACTGATATTACTAACTATATCAAATATTTTTATGACATTTGCTTGGTATGGGCATTTAAAATTTAAAGGCGCTGCCTTATGGGTTGTCATACTAGTTAGTTGGGGTATA
>JAZSES010000158.1:0-8988 GCA_045531805.1 Candidatus Limenecus sp.
ACTATATGAGATAGGTGTTGATGCAATAATTTTTCAAGATTTTGCGTTATTTGAAATGAATTTGCCACCAATTGCATTACACGCTAGCACTCAATGTAATAATGACTCACTTGATAAAATAGAATTTTTCAAGGCGATGAATGTTGACCGAGTTGTATTGCCAAGAGAGTTTTCTTTGCAAGAAATTAAGAATATTACAGATAATGTTGAAATAGAAACTGAGGTTTTTATTCATGGAGCACTTTGTGTAAGTTATAGCGGTCAATGTTATATGAGTAACTATATTGGTGGACGTAGTGCAAATCGTGGTGAATGTGCTCAGCCCTGTCGAAAAAAATATTCATTGGTTGATGAAAATGATGTGGAGTTACTACATCCTCAGTATCTCTTATCAATGAAAGATAACAATTTGTCTGCACACATCAAAGAGTTAATTGATGCTGGTGTTAGCTCATTAAAAATTGAAGGTAGATTGAAAGATAAAGAATATGTTACTAATGTCGTTAGTGCATATAGAAACGCTATTGATTCAATTTCTCCAAAGTTGAGAACTTCTGTTGGTAAGATTTTTACGGAATTCAAAGCTGATTTAAGTAAAACCTTTAATCGTGATTACACCAACTTTTATATTGATGGTAAGAGAAAATTATTTATAAATCCTCTTACGCCTAAATATCTTGGTGAAAAAGTTGGAGATGTACTATCTGTTAAAGGTAAAAGCATTCTTTTAAACACGAAAACAAAGTTAAATGTTGGTGATAAGCTTGTTTACTTTGAAAAAAGTGGTGAACTTTCTGGTACAACAGTAACTACTATAAATGGCAAATTTCTTTCTGTGTTGAATATCGGAAATATAAAGAAAGGTACTGTTTTGTACCGTAATTTTGATTTTAGTTTTGATGAGGCTTTAAAAAAATCTGAATTTAATAGAAAAATTCCCGCAGATATTTTTGTAACTAATTCTTGTGTGACTATTCGTTCTATAAAAGAGCTTGAAATTACTCATAATTTTGATGAAATATTTGAAAAAGCAAATAATATTGAAAAAGCTAAAGATACAGTGATAAAACAATTTTCTAAATTAGGTGATACTGAGTTTTATGTATCACAAATAAGAGTTGCACGAGATTTTGATAGATTTATACCCATATCTATTCTAAATGATATTAGACGTGTATCTATAGCCAAGCTACAGGAACATTTGGAAGAAAATTATTGTTTTGATAGGCGTAATACAAAGATTGATTACTTGCCTTATCCTTACACTGAGTTAGATTATTCATTTAATGTTTCGAATAATACATCTAAGGCCTTTTATGAAGCCTGTGGTGCTAAAGTTTTGGAGTTGGCTCCAGAGGTTTGCTATAAAAAATCCGATATTGTCTTAATGAAAACAAAACATTGTTTACGCCATTTTTCAGGAATGTGTTTAAAAAATAAGCCAGATAATCGCCGATTATTTTTAAAAGACGAATATGGCACTAACTACCAATTAGAGTTTGATTGCAAGAATTGTATAATGAAAGTACTTTTATAATTATTAATATTTCTTTACAATTTATTTATTTTAGTCAATTATTAATTTTTATTTGTTTTGCTATACTCGTAACAAGTGTGTGAAAGGTATTATTTATGCAAATTGGAAATTCTAACTCTGTATGTTGTGTAGATGCATACAAAAAACAAAGAACTAAAAATGCTGTATTAGGTGGTGCAATGGCAGGTTCTCTCGGTGGCGCGATTGCTGTTGGGTTGGATCTTTTTAAACATAAACCAACTTCTGCAGAATTTGAATATATGAAAAGTGTTTTAAAAGGTTCTGATAAAATAAGTATTCTTAGAACTATGGTTAAGGATTCTAAGACTTTTACTGGTAAATATTTTCTAAACCCATCAAGAAAAGTTGTTTTAAATGTTCTTAAAAAACTTGGTCCTAAAGCTCTTTATTTTGGTGTGTTGAGTGGAGCAGTTGTAGGTGCTACATTGCTTGGTGCTGCTATTGGTAAAGGTATTGATTTTGTAAGTAATAAAGTTGCTGAAAAATCAGCTAATAAAGCTAATGTTTAATTAGAATCTAATCTAGTGTCGTAATTGCTCGACGTGCTGAGTTGGTAGTAATTGCGATACTAGACAATACTAAAATCCCTGAGTTTTACCTCAGGGATTTTTATTTTTATTGAATAATTAATTATTCTTCATCTTGTGTATCGATTTCGTCTTGAGCAATTTCTTCTACCATGTCTTCAGCATCAATGCCGTATTCTTCTTGATATTCATTTTCTTCTTGCTCTTCGATTTGTTCATCAATGTAATCATCTTCAACCACTGGTTCTTCGTAGCGTGCTTGGTAAGCCGCTTCTGCTTGTGCAGCTTGCGACTCATTTTTGATATCGATTTTCCAGTTAGTCAATTTGTGTGCAAGTCTAACGTTTTGTCCTTCACGACCAATAGCGAGGCTCAATTGGTCATCTGGTACAACAACTAGTGCTTCATGAGCATTTTCTTCATCTGCTAATATATCAACTGAGATAATACGAGCTGGTGATAATGCATTTACAATGTACTCAACTGGGTCTTCAGACCATCTAACAATATCAATTTTTTCGTTTTTCAATTCACCAACGATAGTTTGAATTCTAGAACCTCTTGGTCCAATACAAGCGCCTACTGAATCAATTTCTGGGTCATTAGAGTGAACAGCAAGTTTTGTTCTATAGCCAGCTTCTCTTGCAATTGATTTGATTTCAACAATGCCGTCTTCAATTTCTGGAACTTCAAGTTCAAATAGCTCTCTAACAATTTCAGCGTGTGCGTGAGAAACAATTACTTGTGGTAATCTATTTGTCTCTTTTACGTTTAGAACAAATACTCTAATTCTGTTGCCTGGTTTGTAGTATTCTCCAGGAATTTGCTCTCTATATGGAAGAATAGCATCAGTTTTTCCGATATTAACAAAAACATTTCTGTTTTCTACTCTTTGGATGATACCAGTTGTCAAAGTACCTTTCTTTTCCAAGAATTCGTCAAGAACCAGTTTTCTTTCAGCTTCTCTAATTCTTTGTGTAATAACTTGTTTTGCTGATTGAGCTGCAATACGTCCAAAGTTTTCTGGAGTAACTTCAATTTTAACTTCATCTTCCAATTCAACTTCGTCATCAATTTCTTTTGCATCTTCTAGTGAGATTTCAAGGTTTTCATCTTCAACATTTTCTACAACAAGTTTTGTTCTGAAAACACCGATTTCACCTGTAACTTCATCTAAGATTGCTTCTACGTTTGGTGCTTCTTTAGCTTTAATATGTTTTTTGTATGCAGCAACTAGTGCATCTTTTAAAGATTCAATAATAACTTCTTTTGAAATACCTTTTTCTCTTTCGAGTTCTTCTGTCGCTTCAAAAAGAGCTGTACCGATTTTAATCATCTTAATCTCCTTTATATGTCTTATATATGTAATTGTGCTCTATGTATTTTATCTTTAGGAATGATAAGTTCTTTATTCTCATCTATTTTTAGAACTTTTACCCCTATTTCTGGATCAAAATCTAAGATTTTACAGATAAAGTGTTTTTCTTCTGTTCCTTCGATTTGTGATTTAAGTTTTAAATCTATAGTTTTACCTTGAAAAATTATATATTCTTTGTCTGACTTTAGTTTTCTATCTAATCCTGGTGAACTTACTTCTAGGTAAAATTTTACGGGAATTAGTTCATCAAGAAATGTGTTTAAGCTTCGTGACACATTTTCACAATCATCAAGTGTTACGCCCTCTTGTTTGTATAGGAATATGCGCAAGAACCATTTACCATTTTCTTTCGAAAAGTCGACTTCTAACGGAATTAAGCCAAAACGCATAGCAGTATTTTCAACCAAAGGTTGTAATTTCTGTTGAATATCGTTTTTATTAAAGTTTTTTGATTCCATCATTCTCTTCCTATTTTAAGAAAAAAAGAAACGGGATTACCGTTTCTTTTTGCCTACCTCTTTATAATACCATTAATCTACTTTTTTTCAACATTTTAATTGTAAATTTTTTCCTTATACTGTAATCTTCTGCACTAGTGAATTTATAGACTATTATTTTTCTTGAGTTATAATTTAACTTGTAAGATTGTAGTGGGAGTTGGAATAGTCTCATGGAACATAAAAACAAATACATCGATTTTAATTGTGATTTGGCACAAATTTCTGGTGCAGGGCAAGAAGATAAAGGACTTGAGTTAATTGATTATGTGAGTTCGGTTAACATAGCCTGCGGTTTTCACTCTGGTGATCCTATTTCTATTAATAATGCTATTCAAAATTGTCGCTTTAAACATAAAGTTATAGGAGCACATATTGGTCTACCTAGTACAATTTCTGATATATCAACTCTATCTGAGCAGGATATTGAATCAATAGTTCTTTATCAGCTTGGTGCAATTTCATCGTTTGCACAAGCAAATAGTTTGAATATTGAACATGTTAGACCACAAGGTTTGATGTATAGGCTCATGTCAGAAAATCTTGAATTTACAGTAAATGTGGCTAAAGCTATAAGAAAGTTTAACAAATGGTTGTTGTTGTATGGACCAGCAGGTTCTGTTTTAGAACAAGCAGGGGCTGAAACAAAATTAAATATTGCTAGAGAAATAGTATTAAATATGCCTTATAACCCAGATGGTTCTATAAATTATGATTCTGAACCAATTTCTGATAAAGATTTGTTATTGGCTAGACTCAAACGGTTGGCTTATTATTCTGATATTCAGGTTTCTGAAAATGAATTTGCAAAAGTTGATTTTGATACAATTCATTTTAGTTCTGGAGATTCTACTCTAGAATTGATTAGTGAAGCATTGAATATCATTAAGGCTCGCCCTGTTAACTATAATAAAGCAGCGGTGTCTGGTTGGGTTGAGTAGTTCTAAGGAGAGTAATTTTGAAAAAGATTTTAAATAAAATTAGAATGCCAAAAGATGCAGGTTGGTTACTTCCTGGATTACAAATAAAAAGATGGTTTGGTTTGATAATACTAGGTTCAATATTTGCATTTCTTGGATTATGTGTGATGTTCAATATGGAGCCTGTTTATTTTGCTGCTAGAGTATTGAAAAATATTGCTGTTGCTATTAATCAGGATGTTCTTGGCATTATACTTCTTGTACTTGGTGCATACATCTTTTTGGTTGGTTGGAAAAATTCTAACTATTCAATATTGGATTTGAACGAAGAGCGTGATAGACATGCATTACTAGAATCTTTATATAAAAGAAGAAAACTTAACTATGGACCAAAGATTGTTGCTGTTGGTGGTGGTACTGGACTTTCAACAATGCTAAAAGGTATTAAAAAACTTACAAATAATATAACTGCGGTTGTTACAGTTGGGGATGATGGTGGTAGTTCTGGTCGACTTCGTCAAGAAATGGGGATATTGCCACCTGGTGATATACGCAACTGTATTGCTGCACTTGCTGATGATGAGGATTTGGTTACAAAGCTTTTTCAATATCGTTTTCGTTCTGGTGGTCTTGGTGGACACAGTTTTGGAAATCTATTTTTGACTGCTTTGTGTGCAATTACAGGTAATATGGTACGTGCTGTACAAGAGTCTTCTAAAGTTTTAAATATCAGAGGGCGAGTTTTACCATCTACATTGGATGATATGAAATTATCAGCTGAAATGTTTGATGGGACAGTAGTTGAAGGTGAATCAAATATTCCTGAAACTGGCAAACGCATAATGCGTTTATTTACAACACCTACAAATTGTAAAGCTTTGCCTGATGTTATCCAAGCTATCAATGATGCTGATTTAATTATTCTTGGCCCAGGTAGTTTGTATACAAGTGTTATTCCTAATTTGCTTATAAAAGAAATTTCTGAAGCTATTTCTAAGTCTGCAGCGAAAAAGATTTATGTTTGCAATATTATGACTCAGCCTGGAGAAACTACTGATTATACTGTGTCTGAGCACATTCAAGCTATAATAGATCACGCTGGCGTACCAAACATGATTGATGCAGTACTAGTTAATAACACTTTGCCTGATGATTTATCACCAGAATATGAAAAATCTAATTCATACCCTGTGTTAGTTGATACTGATAAAATTAAGGCCAAAGGTATTAATGTTGTTTCGACAAGGCTATATGAGGAAAATGAACAGCAATATGTACGTCATAGTCCAACAAGGCTTGCTAGAGCTATTTCATATTGGTATAAAAAACAGCTAAAAAACAAAAATAAGTAAATAAGGGTATTGTTATGTCAGTACAAGAAAAATTGAAAGATATTACTGTTGCAACATTTCAAAAAAAGAAGGTTGAAAAACAAAAATTAACTATGCTTACTGCATATGATTGTTCTACAGCTAAGTATTTTGATGAAGCTGGTGTAGATGCTATTCTAGTAGGTGATTCATTAGGTATGGTAGTACTTGGATATGATTCAACAACAAAAGTAACGATGAATGACATGCAAGTTTTTACAGGAGCTGTTGCACGTGGTGCTAAGCGTTGTATGGTTGTGGCGGATATGCCATTTATGAGTTACCATGGAACATTAGAAAATGCTGTGCAAAATGCTGGCACTTTGGTTCAGGCTGGTGCTTCTGCCATTAAGCTTGAAGGTGCTACTGAACACATTTTGTCAGTGGTTAAACGTTGCGTGGAGTCGGGGATTCCTGTAGTCGGACATTTGGGATTTACTCCACAGTATTTAAATGTTCTGGGTGGTTATAAAATACAAGGAAAATCTATTGAGGCTACACAGTTTATATTGGAACAAGCTATAAAATTACAAGAAGCTGGAGCATTTTGTATAGTATTAGAAATGGTACCTGAAGAGTCTGCTAAGTACATTACAGAAAAATTATCTGTACCTACCATAGGTATAGGTGCTGGTCGCTTTACAGATGGACAAGTTCTAGTCGCTGATGATATTTTAGGCAAGTATGGTGAATTTAAACCTAAATTTGCTCGTCGTTATGCTGATTTTAAAGCTTTGATTATTCAAGCTGCTACATCTTATATTAACGATGTAACAACGGGAAACTTTCCTGATACAACTGAGATATTTCACTTGAGTGAAGATGCAAAAAATGAATTAGAAAAATTATCGGAGAATTAAGAATTGAGTATTATAGTAGTAAATCGGATAGAAGAGTTAAGAAATTTATTAAAAGATTATAAAAAAGAGGGAAAAACCGTTGCACTAGTTCCTACTATGGGTTGTTTACATGCCGGTCACAAGTCGTTGTTGGAAAAGGCTCATTCAATTGCAGATGTTACGGTTGTTTCTATTTTTGTCAATCCTATACAGTTTTGTCCAGGTGAAGATTATGATAGATATCCTAGGACATTAGAAGCAGACAAAGATGTAGCTATATCAGCAGGAGTAGATGTGATTTTTGCTCCTACGGTTAATGAGATGTATCCTGAATTGACTAAGTTTTCTGATTTAACAATGGTTGTACCACCTTATGAGTTAACTGATATCATGTGCGGAAAATCAAGAGTCGGACATTTTGATGGTGTAGCTACTGTTGTTACTAAACTTTTTAATATTGTACAACCAGATTTTGCTTGTTTTGGTATGAAGGATATTCAACAACTTTTTTTAATAAAAAAAATGGTAAAAGATTTAAATATTCCTGTTGAAATTATACCTTGTCCATTGATTAGAGAAGAAAGTGGGCTCGCATTAAGCTCTAGAAATAAGTATCTTACTGATGAAGAGAAAAATATTGCTTTGAGCATAAGTAAATCTTTAATGCTTGTAAAAGAATCATTTTTAGCAGGTATAACTGATACAAAAAAAATGTTTGATATATGCTTTGCTAATCTCGATAAATCAATAGAATTGGAGTACATTGAATTTGTTGATTATGAAACTTTTGAAAAAGTAGATGCCATAAAAAAATGCACTATTTGTGCGATTGCTGCAAAAGTTGGTAATGTTAGACTTATTGATAATATTTTATTAGAGGTGTAAATGTTTTTTAAAGTAATAGATAAGTTCTTTTTTCAAATTAAACAAGTTGTATCATTTGTGGTTATGATACTTATATCACTTTCTGCGTTGACTTTCCTTTACTGGGTATTAAGTTGTGCCAATGTCGCTTTGCCTGATTGGCTTAATGATTTTGTTATTTATCTATGTAATATTTTTACAGCAGCGCATCTTAATCCACAAAGAGCACGTGAAATACAAGATATTTTGCCTGTAATTACGTCAATTATAATTGGTGTAATTTCTTATTTAGCTAATTGTTTATTAATTTTATTAGAAAGGCATCATAAAAAATATCAGCAAGCAGTTGATAAATACAAAAATTTTGTTCAAAAAAATGTGAATAAACAGTTGGAAACAGATTTTTATTCAGAGTTGAGAAAAAGCAAGCTCATGCTTGTTAAGGTAAAAGTTATATCTGAACAGAAGACTTCTTATCTTACGACTTTAACTGATCAAAAATATGATACTGACGCTATTTCTTCTCATATTGAAAATACTATTTTGTCTTCAATTTCTACTCATGGTATTTATCAAAAAGGGAAAACTAGCGATTCAATTTATTTCTTGATAAATGATTTAGATAATGCAAAAGACTTTTTTACTGATGTTGTTGAATTTTCAACAAAGATCATCAATGAAAACTTAAAACCCAAGTTAGATATCGCTTTTTATTGCGGATGTGAGTTACTCAATGATAGTTCAGAAATACTTATTCAAGAAAAATATATATCGAGAATGTTTGGTCTGAAATTAGCCAATAAAATTATTGTTACCAATAAATTTAAAGTTTTCTATGAAAATTTACATAAAGATTTGTTTTATTTTGCAGTTCAAGGTGAATATAATTTAAATGATCCTGAAGACAATGAAATAAAGAATACTATGTTGTATACATTGCAAAGAAAATAATCTTATTTAATAATTTTAATTTTATTTGATTTAATGAATTTAATATTATTTTCAGTAATTTTTTCGCCAGGTAGTATCAATGGT
>JAZSES010000050.1:0-4425 GCA_045531805.1 Candidatus Limenecus sp.
CATGGCTACGATCCGACTTATTGGAGAAAATTGTTTATTCCATGCCGGTGTAAACATAGGTGACAACTCACAAATAGGCAACAGAGTAATCATTAACCATGGCGCAAGCATTGGTGCAGACGGATTTAGCTTTGTAACAGAAAATCCAGATGTAATTGAGCAAGCTAAAAAAGAAGGTGCCGTAAAAGAAGCAAACACACAACAAAAGGTTTACAAAATCCCATCACTCGGTGGTGTAGTTATTAGTGATGACGTTGAAATTGGAGCTAATGCTTGTATTGACAAAGGTACAATTGAAAACACATTTATTGGTCCACAAACAAAAATCGACAACCTTGTTCAAATCGGACACAACTGTAAGATCGGTGGAGCTTGTATGATTGTTTCACAAGTTGGTATTGCTGGTAGTTGTAAAATTGGTGACAGAGTTGTTATCGCTGGACAAGCTGGTCTTGCTGACCACTTGGAAATCGGTTCAGACTCAATCATTATGGCTCAAGCTGGGGTATCTAAGTCATTCCCAGACAAATCTATCATTATTGGTGCACCAGCTGTTCCAAGAAAAGACTTTATTAAACAATTAAAAATGCTTAAATCAGCTGAAGAAGTGGTAAGCAAATTTAAAAAATATGAACACTTATTAGAAGCTTTTGAACAAGGAGAGCAATAATGACAATGACAACAGTCGTAAACACTATTGCGAAAGAAGCAACAGTTACATCAAAAGCTTTAATGACGGGTGTAGAGTCTACTGCTAGATTGGTACCTTCTGACAAAAAAGGGATTAGATTTCATCTAGGAGAACAGTTTATAGAGGCTCACGTTGATAATGTTGTTTCAACAGAGCACTGCACTGTAATTGGCAACGAAAATATAAAAGTAATGCTCATAGAACATTTCATGGCTGCGTGTGCAATTTGCCATATTGATGCTATTGATGTTTATCTTACTCATTATGAAATGCCAATTTTGGGTGGTGGTTCAGCTGAGTGGGTTAAAATTTTCAGTGAAGCAAACAATACAGCTAGAGAAACTTATGTGCTTACAGAACCTGTTACGTATGTTAATGGAAAAACTCACGTCGTTGTGTTGCCTTCAGACGAATTCAAAGTTACTTACAGTGTAAACTTTAATCATCCAGAGCTTAACCATAGATGGGTTTCACTGGATAAAGAGAAGATGAACGAAATCATTGAAGCAAGAACTTTTGGATATCTAAAAGAGCTTGAAATGCTACAAGCTGCAGGTTATGCAAGAGGAGTAAGTATTGAAAATACAATTGGGCTTACTGACGATGGCTATACTGCAGAACTAAAAAGTGAATTCGAACCAGCTAAACACAAGATATTAGATCTTATTGGCGACTTCTATCTAACTGGTTTCAATCCATTGGATTTAAAAGCAGAAGTTATTGTAAAAGAAGCTGGCCACGCTGTTCATGTAAAAGTAGCGAAAATATTAAAAGACAAAATTAAAAGAGAAAACTAGACAAACATAGAAAACGAGGAGTTATAAATGACTGAACAAAATACAACAGAAGAAACATTGCAATTTGATGTAATGCAAATTATGGAAATGATTCCACACAGATATCCATTCTTGCTAGTAGATAGAATTACAGAATGTGTTCCTGGCAAATATTGTAAAGGTTACAAAAATCTTACATTTAATGAACCTTTCTTCCAAGGTCACTTCCCTAACAATCCTATCATGCCTGGTGTTTTGCAAGCAGAAGCAATGGCTCAACTTGGAGCTGGTATTATGATGACATTACCTGAGTACAAAGGTAAATTGGTTGTATACGCAGGTATTGACAATTGCAGATTTAAAAGAATTGTTCGTCCTGGTGACAGATTGGATATGGAAGTTGAGCTTGTTAAAGCAAAAGGACCTATCATCAAATCTCACGGCAAAGCTACAGTTGATGGCAAAGTTGCTGCAGAATTGGATATGACATTCTCAGTAGTTTAGGAGGATTTTATGATAGATAAAAGAGCGATAATCGCTGATGATGCTCAAATTGGTAAAAACGTCACTATTGGAGCAAATGCAATTATTGGTGAGAATGTTAAAATAGGCGATAACGTTATCATTATGCCAAACGCTTATCTTGAACATTGTGAAATTGGAGACGGAACAACAATATCTCCATTTGCTAGTATTGGTACAGCGCCACAAGATTTGGGATACAAAAACGAACCGACAAAATCAATTATAGGTAAGAATTGTATCATTAAAGAATATGCAACTGTAAACAGAGCCTCTGGAGAAGGTAATGCAACAATCGTAGGAGACAATTGTTTACTTATGACATCTTCACACGTTGCACACAACTGTGTAATCGCTGATGGTGTTATCATGGCAAACCTAGCAACACTCGGCGGACACTGTCACGTTGGATATGGTGCTTGGCTTGGTGGTATGAGCGTATTTCATCAAAATATTCGCATTGGTGAAATGTGTATTATTAGCGGTTTTTCAGCTGCAAGAATGGACTGTTTACCTTATGTAAAAAATGATGGTAGACCAGCCATACCTCACGGCATAAATGCAATAGGTTTGAAACGTCGTGGAGTGCCAGCAGAAAGTAGAGAAAACATTAAACAAGCTCTTAAAATTTTACAATCAGACAAGTATCTCATCTCAAAAGCTTGTGACATAATTGAACAAGAAGTACAACAAGATGAATATGTCAAAAAATTTGTACAATTTATCAGAGACTCAAAAAGAGGCGTTTCTCTTAGAAAAGCTGAAAATACAATTTGTTAGTAATTATTCATAAACTAGCAAATTTTATAATTTACAGACATTAAGCCAGTATGCAAATAAAACATACTGGCTTATTAATAACAAACCCAAAAGAGTTAAACAAGAAAAACAAAGGACAACCTTTGACTATTTCCTGTGCAAACACTTGGCAATCTGCAAACTTTAAAACTAACCAAAATAAAAATATCTCCTTCGGTGCTAGCTTTTTTAACTTATCAAAAATAAAAGATTTATTATTCGAAGATAGTACCTTAGAGCCTAATAAAACAATAAATACAGCTCAAGCAAAAAAAATTATTGCCAAAGAGCTTGAAAAAGAAAAGGTTTACTGCAAACCTGGTCACTTGACTGAACTTGTAGGTTGCAAGGATAAACTGACACCTGAGAAAGCACAAATACTGGCTAAATTATACATAATACAATTAAAAACAGAAGGAAATTACATCAGACCATACTCTGAAATACACAATGAAATGCGTTTTTTCTGTGAAAAAGATGACAAAGTTAACACAAAACTTTTTGAAAAAATGTATGAATGGCAAAAACAGGAACTTATGTACAAAGATTATACTCGTTCTCACAATATCAGAGTATTAACACTAAATTGTAAAGACAAAAACGGTTATCACCCAGAAGTTATTGACTTATATGAATCAAAATATTTGAGAGAAGATTTATTAAAGCTAATAAAAAAACAAGGACAAATCAATATACCTTTAATTGAATTAATAAAGATTCTAGACGAAAATAAAGTAGAATTATGTTTCCCTGATATAATAAGAGCAGCTTACAATTATTCGCAAAAGCCAGACTTGTACGCCATAAATAGCATAAAAGAAAAAGTCAAAAAATACGGTAATGACATTGATAAAATTATAAAATATATAAAGTTTTCAAAAGACAAAAAAGGTAACTACCAACAAGAAAATGAAAATTTACTATTAGAAGCTCTAGAAACAAAAAACAATGCAAAAATATATTTTTCATTGAACGATCTTTGGAAATATTCACTTAATGAAACAAAAAAACAAATTTCACGGGAAAAGCTATCTATTAACATTGATGCACTTAAACTTTTTCCAAATGACGATTCCAGCTTAGTAAGCACTTATCTTAAGACAATAAATGGCAATCCTGACAGGCTCGACGCTTGCAAAAAATTAAAAAATATACTTATAAATCCCAATAGACACAATGTACTAGGGATTTTAACATACTGTTTGCTAGATAATAAACAAAATCAAATAAACAATGAAATAATAAAATTTATAAAGAAAGTCGTAAACAAATATAAACTTGAGCCCCCTGATTTAGCATCGCTTTTAGACCTTGTGAAAAAAGATACAACCATAAATAGAAAATACTATGAACTTATAACACAAGTTCAAAATGAAAGCGGCATTGAAATGCCAGTTGTTTTGGAATTAGCGAAAATATACCTAAAAACATATGAAAATAATCCCAACTTACAGAACAAATTTGGTGAATACGTTAATGCATACAAGATGCTTGTTGAAAAGCATTACAAAAACTACGTCTTATCTCAAAGAACAGATGAAGAGATTAAAGCAAAATATGGTTCTGAAGAAAATATAAAAATCAATTATAAACATATGGATGGTTCAAACTTTAAAACGATAATAACCTATATGTTGG
>JAZSES010000250.1:0-12354 GCA_045531805.1 Candidatus Limenecus sp.
CTGATATAACTGATAGTATTTGTATTGCTAGTATTATTAGCATTACTGTTGATGTTACTTTTTGCATCTTTGTTTATCCTCGCATTCTTTTAAATAGCTTATTAAATATTCGCCTGTGTAAAGGTACATAATTCTTGTCTACACGTTTAAATGGCGTAAAGAATCCTTCATAATGTATTTCTGGTTCTGGCAAATCTGGTAGATTAGGTGTAGTTCCATCTGATTTTAAAGGTGGGTTTATATTTAAATGATTACAATTCATCGTTGATATATTTACCCAGCCTTCAGCTTTACCTTCATCGCTATCGTAATAAGCTGAAGAATAACTTACATATGGTTCAGTATACTTTTGAGTTAACATAATAATGTTTTGCTGCGCATTATAGAAAACTCCATCACAATCAGTTTCACAACATTCCCAACCTGAATCATTTTGAATTATTACGTCGTCAGATATATTGTAAAATTTTAATAACTCGGATAATTGTTTAAATGTCATTATTAATCACACCCTAATTTTAATTATTATTCTAAACTTATTATTTAATCAAATTAAGAATTGCGCAATATGTTAAAAACAAATATAGCATTAATCCAATAACACCGTATATTGAAATAACTATTATTGGTTTTCTTGAAAATATATCTTTTAATTGTTGTCTATTTATTTTTAATATGTTTCTTTGTTTAGTCATTATTAGATTATAGGATATTATATTTAGCAGTATTATTATCGCAATTGATATTACCGCGCTTATAGACATTGCTATTATTATTTGTAGTATAGTTAATTGCGCCATTAAATTACCCCTATGCACTTAAATATTATATAATACAATAAAAATACTGTTAACCAAAGAAACTCACACAACAACCACGCCTTCCAAAGTAACTTATCAGTAAAGCAACACTTTATAACTTGTACAAGTTTATTTTTATTAGATGATGTTGGCCAATATAGACTTAATGCATTTAATATTATAATTACAGTTGACATTAATGTTGAAGCTATTACAAAATTTAAAATCATCGTAGTGTTTTTACCTCACTATGTCTATTTGGCATGATTGCATTACTCTCAACGCCGCCTCATGATTTTCCACAGTTGTACCCGCGCAACAAGACGCATCAACTGTAATTTTTGAATTAGGATATAATGCTCTCAAAATTAATGCATTACTTATAACACATATATCAGTACATACACCGCACAGTTCAAATTCAAGCTTTTCAACACCAGTGAAGTGCTGATTCCATCTATCATAGCCAAAAGTATATTTATCAATTATACTTTTACATTTTTTGTCTGCGGTACGATTACAAGCATAATCATTTAATTCGTCAATAATAGACCAGCCATAAGTATCTATCAAACAGTGTTCAATTGGGAGATACTTTCCTTCAAGCGTAGTATCATAATTACTAAAATGAGTGTCTCTAGTAAAATAAATTAAACCATTCCAATTTGTTACCTTATCTACTACATTATTCACAATTTGTTTGGCTTCATTTGTACCAAGCGCGCCCGTTATAAAATCATTTTGCATATCTACTACTATTAATATCTTTTTCATCTAACTATATACCTTCTTTTAATCTATAATCAACAGCATTTTTTAAATAATTGAAATAGTCATCATCTTGACACATTGTCTTACCTGGAGCATCACTCAACTTTGCAACTGGATGACCATTAACATATTGTAATTTTATCACAATATTTAATGGGTCTGCAAAAGTGTCATTACTTAAAAATGTTCCGATGCCAAAACTAACATTTATTCTATCGCTAAAATAATCATAAATTACTTGAGCTCTATCAAAATCTAAACTATCGCTAAACAACAACGTTTTGGTTTTGGGGTCTATGCCTAATTTATTATAGTGAGCAATTATTTTATCTCCCCACTCAATCGGGCAACCGCTATCATGCCTTACTCCCGTATAGCAGTTTGCTTGAAGTTTGTTAAAGTCCATTAAAAATAAGTCAGTGCCAAGTGTGTCAGTTAATGCTGTACCATTATCTCCTTGAAATTCTTCGAACCATTCATCCATAGCCATCTTATTTGTGTAGGCGAGAGTTACTCCTGGTACTCCTTGATACATCTGCACGTATTCATGCGCATAAGTGCCAATTGGTTTACAGTTATATTTCATAGCAAGATACACGTTCGATGTACCAACGCAATTGTTAGTTTTCAACAATCGTTTCACTACATATTCTTGCCACTCTCTACTTAATCTACGTCTGCAACCAAATTCAGCGAACTTAAATGTGTAAGTATTATTATGTAATTTATTTATCTTTTGATTAAGTCGTTCTTGTGCGCTTTGAACTAAAGATAAATAATCATACTTCATTCTAAAATATACTTCATTTACTATCTCTAAAAGATAAATTTCAAATTGCATTACACTAAACAACGGACCATTTACTTCAAGATGTAAAGTACCGTCATTGTTTAAACTACAATCAACGTATCTACGTAATGGTCTCCAAAGGCGCAAAAATTCAACATAATCAGATTTTATAAATGAGATTGAATTTAAATAATCTAATTCCTCATTACTGAATTCAAGCTTGCATAGAAAATCTATCTGCTCATTAATTTCGTCGACCATTTCTTTAGTAAATGTCACATTTTTATTTCTACACTTAAATATATATGTGCCATTTAAATTTGTATGTTTATGAAACATAACCATGTTCATATTAAATTTATATAGGTCAGTATCCAATAAAGAAACAATTATTGGGTTTAATTTCATCATAAAATATACTCGCCTCCGTCAAATTTATATTTTAATTATATATGTATCAATGCCATTAGTAGACAATGAGGCATAAACCATTCCAGCTATAAATGATTTTTTGTCACTTGCGCATATCTGATTTAAATAATCATCAATAATATTTTTACCATCAGCATTAGATATTAGATTAAGTATCTTAGATTGAAATGCATTACAATCAATCAATGTTTTATAATTACCGTATAAAGCATCTGGGTTATTAACATATTTTATTTTATGTTCAGTGTCATCAGTATGTTTCTGCTCAAGCAAATCTTGAATTAATCCCACCGCATTATATAGTTCTGGTTCAACATGCTCATGTTTACTGCATTTACGGTTTATAAGTTTCTGTAAATCTTCAAGTATTTCTTGACTTGTCAAACTCATTTAAATATCAATCCTTTCTTTCAAAGTAAAATAATAGTCCATATTAGTCCAACCACCGTGAGCCTTCACTAAATTTAGCGGCATACATTTTATCGCATTATATAGTCGATTATTTGCTTTTGTAATTTTACCTTGTTTATACTCTATCAATTTACGTACTTGTTTTTTGCGATCAGCATATAACGGATTATTATGCGAGGGTTCAGTCACAAAGTAGATAGTTCCCCATTCGCGACTATCCATTCTAGTTAATGATTCTGTTATTAAGTCAGTGACATTCATATTATCTGATAATAATTTTACATCGAAAAAACTGGTCTCATCACTAAATGGGCCATCAGTTTCAATTAGTTTAATGTTTGACATAATTAACTACACACTCCTTAAATTTATAAAAATGAGCGCTTAACTACTTTATGAGCGCCGCTGTCAATAAAGCGTAACTTATGCTTAAAATGATTGCAATCCTGCGCAATTCTATTAAGATCATAGTCTTCAATATGAAAACCCAATAATTTTTGATATTCTTCACATACGTCTACATGTATGCAATTTTTACAATTATTGTCCGACATAATTTACTCCTTAATTAACTTATTTTTATATTTAGTCATATGCTAAGATATACAATAAATTTTATGAAAACTATTAAAAAAGCTATTGATAATATAACGGTAACAATAAATATGTAATAATATAAAATATATAAATTTATATAATAAGGAGCTTGTTAAATTAATGTGTATCGCAGCTAATTTTCTATCAAATATTTTTCCCGAAATTGAACCTATAAATTTTTATAAAATGGTATTTAAGGATTATAAATTTGAACAAGGATATAATTTAATTTATTCCAAAAAAGATTTACTTACAGGTGAAACTAAAAATAAAATTATAAATGATGTGAGTAATATCGAACAATTTGATAATAATTATTTTTACATAATGTCACCTATAAGTTATTCACGCGGCTCAAAGAAATCTATAAATGCTCGTCAAATGTTTGCAATAGTATTTGAATTAGATTTTCCTGAAAATATAACTCAATCTGATTTAGAATTTAGTTTAAGTGAATTATTATATAGATGCAAAGTACCTCGATTACATTCAAATGAAAACCTACCAGTTGTTCCCATGCCTACAGCTATAGTAGCAAGCGGCCACGGTGTCCATTTATATTACGTATTAGATAAACCAATAAACATGTTTAGAAACATCCAGACCTCATTGAAAAGATTTAGACAAGAATTTATACATAGAATATGGAATGAAGACATTACAGAAGAACCTATACAGCATTTACCTGTAGTGCAAGGATATCGTATGGCCGGCTCTATAACAAAAACGAATAAGACTACTCGTGCATTTTTAACTGGGGACATCATATCTATTGATGTATTAAATCAATACGTGCATTATGAAAATAGAATTGTTACTGAATGGGAAAGTAAAATATCGTTAAACGAGGCTAAAAGTAAGTGGCCTGATTGGTATGAAAGAGTTATAGTTAAAAAAGAACGACCATCTGGGTGGTCAGCACCTCATTGGTCTTGTAATCCGGCTGTATATTATTGGTGGCTAAATTTAATAAAATCAAAAGTTACCGTAGGTCATAGATATAATTGTTTAAGATGTTTAGTTATCTATGCAGTCAAATGTAAACATGTAGATAAACACGGTAATGACATCGGGATAACTTATGAGCAATTATCTAAGGATGTGTATTCATTAGTAGAACAATTTGATAAACTATCAATATCAGATAAAAATAAATTTACAGCACGTGATGCTGACGATGCGCTACTAAATTATCAGCCCAGTTATTACTCATATCCAATAAATAGTATATCAGCAATATCAGGTATCAATATACCTAAAACGAAACGTAATGGTCAAAAACGCGAATGGCATTTAGAAGACATGCGTGATAGAAAACAAAAAATGAAAGAAAGAGGTCAACCGTTTAAAAATCCAGACGGTCGACCTAATAAAAGAAATTTAATTGTTAAATATAAACTCGATAATCCGAATTCATCAAAATTAAAATGTTCTAAAGATTTAAACATAAGTTACCCAACTGTTTGTAAGTGGTGGGATGCTTAGTTAAGCTGATTTTAATCTTTTAAAAACATTTATGATATAATTTACAATTTTAATTATAAAACGAATTATGGGTTGATTTGAGATATTTTCAGATGTCTTTATATCATCTGTAGAATCATTGCAATAATTATTATCAATTATACCCCAAGCTTCTTCAAATTTAAATTTGTATGGATATATTGCTATACCTTGTTTACCCCAATTTTCGCCCCAGCTATTTTGAATAAAAAAGCCATCTTCATTATATCCGTAAATCATTACACAATGATAACCGTAATTACAATTTTGAGTTGATGACATAATAGCAGTGTTTTTATCAACAGTGAAATCGTCATACTACTTTATGGAGGCCATAACTGGACCGTATTTAAATAATGCATATTTTATATCCTCTGCTTTAGATACATCAATCTTAAAGTATGAGGATATTTTATTTTTATCAGCCGTTCTAAATCTTCCATGACTTTCAACCAATTCAATCTGTTTTGGTACCTCTTCATTAAACGGAAATTCTTTATCAGTTGCAACACCAATTGACTTAAGCGTTTTTAATGCATCTCTAAGATACATTCCCTCACCCTTATAATCATATCTTGTACCGTATATATGACCTACTGACAGTTTTGAATCGTCGTTTTCTTGAATAATGTTATAGAACTCTTCAATCTCTGCAGCTACATGCGCTACGCAACTATTTACATTTCCCTGATTCTTTATATCTGGGTGAGTTAGCCAAAGAGCATTCGGTAAATCATCTAATTTATTTGAGGTACTTGAACCGGGAATTTTTAATTTATAATCACGTAAATCAGTTAGCGGTAACTTTGCACCAAAATGATATTTCGGCAAGTAAATCATCTCCTTAAATTATTATGCTGTTATATAAATAATTGTATAATTTAATCATTAAATTGGTTTACACCTTTAGACAATTTAAAACCGTTAGGATATCGTGATTTAATTTTTTCAGCATTCATTTGAAGAATTTGTTCAAAAGTAAATCCTAGAGTCGACGCTAGATAAGCTATATACCAACATACATCACCAAGTTCTAGCGCTAAATCATCACGATCATAATCTTTACCATGAAATTCATGTTTCTTTATTATTTCATTTACTTCTCCGCATTCGCCGCTTAATCCAAGGCCTCCTAATAATAGAGGTTTATCAGTATTTGCAGCAGTGCTAATTACAATTTGCTGGTAATCATTCGCAGTCATTACATATTACACTCCTTAATAGGTATATCAAAAACACGTACACAAAAACCGGTACCGTAACAACCATTGCCATCATCGCCTTCGCAGCGCAATAATTTCATTTCTTTATCTTCAGCATATATAAATAATTCATAGCTGTAAGTTTGCCAATCACCTCTCATAGGTGATTCAACTATACTTACATTAGTAATTACATTATCAACAACATCCGGGCAAAATTCAGTAATATCATAATTGCCCGAGGTGCAACCACTGCAACCTAAATTACCAACGAATTTTAATTCTAAACCTGAATCTAGTGTAAGTGTACATCTATCATGGTCTATCTTCTTTATTGAATGATATAATAATAAATCCTTTAATACTGAAAGAATATCATTATCAAAATCATATTCAGTATATTTTTTATGAGTTGAATTCATTCTTAATTTCTCCTTCTACATGTATCGTACATATCTGTATAATTACTTCTTGACTTGTGTTTATATTTTTAAATACCAGCGACTTATTTAATGCGCAATCATTTATTGAAGTCTCTCTCAATAATTCATAAGAATTACATGTGGACTTGATATCATTGAGTATACTTGCAGCAGTTAACGCAATTTCATATTTAACATCATTAAGTGATTTACATCTTATTTTAGGGAATGTATAACCATTGACAATGTCTACACTTAACGTGTTATCAGTTACTATATATGGGGTGTGCGATACTTCATAATATTCACCACTTTCACAAATAATATTATCTTTGGATATTTCATCATTTGTTTGCTCAGACTTAATTTCATCCTCAATATTGGTATCGTCTTCAACCTTAATTAATGGGTCCTCATTAAATTTAACAGTTACATCTATGTCAAACCAATCTTTTAAATATCTAGTTGCTAATTTACGAGTGCTCGGACTACTATCTACGCACAACTTAATTAAAGTTTCACGAATATGCTGGCATGGTACACAGTGACCACACTTGTCATTGGTTCCAGGATTTTCACATGATGTGCAATACTCAAATACCTCAGTCACATCATTCATTAAATATGATATGACATAATTTTTATCATAATATTCCAGCGGGAATTCTAATTTAATATTTTTACCAACTATTTTATTAGCTGTATCAAATAAAGTGATGATATCTTGTTTGAATCTCGAACTCATAGCATCATCACATTTTAAATACCCAAATTTTACTACAGTATCTTTCTCCAAGAAAGGCAATAAACTACATATCCAAATAATCGGTTGTGTCACGCCGTCATTACTTGAATTAAATCTATACTCGTTATTGTCAAATTTCATTTCTAAATTAGCATATTTAATATGCACATTTGGATATGTTCTACTTATGTAGCGTTTTATTTTATCACGAGCATCTCTTTCTCTTTCATTCTTAGTTGCACCAGTATTGTCAAAAGAAGTAGTCAAGCATTGTATATAAATGTCACTTGGGGTTTTACTTGCTTTGTCACATTCATCTAATAAAATAAAGGTTGAATCAAATCCGCCACTCCAAACAACTGTAACTACCTTTGGATTTTCTTGTTGCATATTTATTTATCCTCCCTATCATGTTCGGTGTCGATTGTCACATTAACATCAGTATTATTAATCATGGGTGATATACCCAATTGTTCACATAACTTATGGCATTCCTCATATGCAGTGTAATAAAAGCCGTCACCTTTAACATGATAGAAATGGTCACGCAACATCGACTGTCTCTCAAAGTCAAATGAATCATCATCTAAAATAATAAAATTCTGAACATTGTAGTCAGTTGTTATTAGCCAATCAACAATTTCATGACTACGAGTTTGTTTATTACCCGTTCTACCGATAACCTCAATTGACTTAGGAAGACCTCCATTATATAGACATTCAATATAATTTTCATGTTTACGCCACGAACTCGAAACAACGATTTTAAAATTATATTCACTACATAATTTAGCTACCCACTGTACTGCTTGAAAATCATTTACCTTTCCATCTTGAGGCCAACCGTAAGTCGCGCGTTTGCCTTCACTATCCCAAATGATGTTATTGACTACACCGTCATAGTCTAAAAATAATACGTTAATACTTTGTTTTTCCATAAAATAATTCACCTCATTACCTAAAATTATATTTAGATAACAAGGTGATTATATTTTTACTATTGTAAATATTTATTATTTAAATTTTATTTTACGTAATTTGAGACCTGATTGCTTGAGCATATTATACATAGCGTATAAATTATGACACATCCAATCGGTACGCATTATCATTACATCGGGATCATTTCTATATAGGTCCATCACTATATCATAATTATTTATGATTCGCTGCTTATAGACAACTAACGGTTTTGCTTTATAGTCAAGTAATTCTTTAATTAAAATAGTTGCAGTTTTACCATTGCCACGCTGGCCTTTAACTATATAATCAGTTTCACCAAGTATGTAATTTCTCTGCCAATCATCAAGTTTAAAACCGATTGATTTTTCAATTCGTTTAAACATAAAGTCTTTATTAAATTTTGCAATTATTCTGATAATTAAATTTTTAAAATAAACCAATGATAGTGTCCTCCAATACAGATTCAAATATTACTTCAGTGTCAGTAATTGGTATAGGCTGATATTCGCCTTGAATCGTTTTAGTAAATTTAGATAGTTCTATTTTATCAGTAGCTAAAATGTCATAAGTATAATTATTATTTGCAGGTAAATCATCAATAGAGTAAGCATGTACTGTTTCAATTTTACCTACATAAACTGCACCACTACTTACAAATATAACCTTATCACCAATATTATATTTTACATTTTCAAATTTATCAGATAATGTATTACCTGCCGGCGGCATATATCTATTGAATGATACTTCAGCAATATAAAAATCACTGGCAGTTGGTCGAGTATATGGTGATAAATAGTCATATGCGAATTTTAAATCATCAATTTGTTCGATAATCAAGTGCAACCTGTTCGCAGCTAATTCATAATCATCAAAATAAGTAATATTCTCAAGAAAATTACCACTTATATCGATACATTTATCAAGAGAAAAATGATTAAAACGACATGGTACATCTCTGCACATTATAACAAATAACTGCTTCATTTAAACCCTACTTTCCTGTGTGTATTTATATAGAAGGTCTATTTAGAGGTGTTGACGAATCAACTTTGCATAAGCATACTCTTGCAACATAAAAATCATTAGGACTTACAAGTTTGCCGAACTCAAATTTAATATCGCCATCACAACTAAATCTAATATTAGTTTCATTGATTGCATCACGAATTAAATGCAATCTTGACATCGCAAGGTCGTATGATTTAAAATACGATATTTTATCAAATGAGTTAGTTAAATAAACTCGATTATGTTCGCGTATTTTATCTGGAAATCCAGTAGTATAAAAATCTTCAAGACTAACCGGATAATCCTTATACATTATAATAAATCTTTCGGGTTTCATTCTGGTATAACAACTCCTATATTATCTAAATGATTAGCAATGTCACGATATGTTTCAACTAAACTAAACTCAACATCGGCATAATCTTCACGACTGATTAAATCCTTAGTTACAGCGTCAGGATTGGCTTTAACCAATTCATCGTATATTCGTCTAGCATTTTGCGTCATATAGTCTGAAGGGTATCTAAATGTACCTTCTCCGCGTTCTATCATAGGTATCACCCTCGTATTCCAATCATAACAAATTTCATGTAAATCAGTACTTGAACAAGACTCGTTACCGCATTCACATTTCAGCATACTACCGTAAGCATTGCCGCAATGAATACCGCACATAATTATAGGCTTACGTATTCCTACATATTCAACTGGTTTTCTGTGACAAACTGGGCAGCGTTTAACATCATCGTTATAACCATCCCAAGGTAATATAATACTCATAGCGGACCACCGTAATTTTTCAATTTACAACGTAAATCAATTTTAAACCAATATGTCATATAATGATTATAGGCACTAAACAATCCTAATTGAATATTATGCCAACAAAATGTTTTCTTTAATTCTGGAATTGGTGCAACTATTTTAGGATATAATTTACCATCCGGTTTAATAATAGGAATGATGTCAGCTATCGGTATTCCTTCTGACGATGACTTGGTCATATTATTTATGACATACTTTTGGCCTTTATATTTAACTATCTGCATAAGATGTAAACTCTTATAATTCTTTATAGTTATTAACTTAAATGCAGCTTTTATTTTTAAAACTACAGACCAAAACCAAATTTTTAATTTAATCATATTAATCAATCTCCTACACCGTTAGCCTGTAATGATAATTCACTGTTTAATCTATAATATAATTTATTATTAGTTCTACGAAACTTAGTGATTGAACCTACACTAATTAAATAATTCAATGATTGTACGATTATGCCCATTGGAAAACCATTATCGTTGCAACGTTGTATCAAATCAGATTCAAGTATTTTATCATCAGCATTATTGTTGATATACTTTAGAATTAAATTCTTACATGCTTCATTTGTCGCATCTTCAGTAGTTGTATCAAATGCACCACTAAGATACATCTTTTTAAGATTGTGACCTTCACGTAACTCGCGTGTGGTCAATTTATCTATGCGGGTAAATATCATATGTTCACCAGCGCGGATATAAACCTCAGGAACTTTTTCTACCGGATTCCAAGCATAAGTATTACTAAATGCAAATATTGAATTAGTATAAATTACAGCATTAGGATTGCTTTCGTTGAGTGTATCTAAAAATTTAATATTTTCAGATGGACCGTAAGTTGCATCTAATGTAAACTCTGTGTCATGCGGTCTCTGCAATTTAGAACAAAGTTGACTGTCTTCAAAATATATTTTCATTTACTCAAATCCACCTTTTTAAATTTACCGCAATTTTTACAACGATATACTATCACAGCACCGTGGTCTAAAAATACACGTGGTCTGTAATTGGACTCTACATGTTTATTTAATTGAGCAATACGCTCCCAATCATGTTTACACGGTTTATGTTTACTAGCAAGAATTATTGCTGCGGGCATACCGACAAATAACGTAATAAACATTATAGCTATTAATATTGTATAACAAATTGTTTCTACTGAAGTCATCAATTAATCCTCTCCTTTTGAATCTAACCAAACGTCTGCGAATATATACAATAAACTCATTATATATAACTTGAGAAGTATTATTTTAACTCATACTAAACGACCTTCCTCATTTAATTTATAGAAATTGCATTTACGTTTATCGCCATCGCATGTACATTCTTCACGTTCTTTAGTACCCCAACAAGTTTGTATCGTTTTAGTACGTGGTGCAGTTCCTAATACGCCAAAGTCAACTGATATAATACGCTGCTCGGAATGATGACAGTTACATTTAAAATGCTCATCAATAGAATGCTTAAGCGTGTCGGTAATATCTATTTTATATCTCATCTCGTCCGGTATATTTAACGGCATTCGTGACATCTCAGTCTTATAACCGTTAGCGTTTAAAATGTCCACAATATCGCCTGCCTCTAATGCAGTCTTAACAAATAAAGTCATTAAATCAATTCCTCCAACTGTTGTTATTTAACCAACACGCAATATTTTGTTTAGCGATTTCTAAATAAATATCACGTTCGTCGCTATCAAATATACCATCACCTTTTGGGTACGCATGATAAACTAATTCACCACCATAGTCAGGGCACTGAACCGTAAAACAACCGTGCCGCAACCTCAAATAACCAACTATATTTTCTGAATTAGCGAGATGCGCTTCATACGATTCAGGACATCCGGGGCAATCTTGAATTAAGATAATATCGTCTGATTT
>JAZSES010000223.1:0-3133 GCA_045531805.1 Candidatus Limenecus sp.
GAGGATCATCAGAATACTTTGTGATTTCATAATGCATACTATCAAACCCCTCAAAATTATTCATAATAAGATTCATTAGCTGATGGTGATACTGTAGTCATACGATTTACAGTAGTCATAATATCTGCAACATGGTCCACTGAAGCATCATTTGATTGCTTACTTTTCAACAAACTTCTTCTAACATCATTTATCTGTGAATTAACATCACTTTTATAATCAGAAATAGCAGCTCTTATTTGACCTGATTTTGAAGTCTCAACATAAGTATCAAAATCAGAAACATGATAATAACGAGAACGCATATTATTAAGAGCTGAAGGATAATGACAATTTGTAGCATCATTACCATCAATTGATAAACGCATCTCACCTTTAGCATTACCTTCAATACTTACTGTTCTACCATCCTGTGTCATAGAAGAAACAACGTCATTCTTCAAAATACCACAAGCTTTCATAGTAGGACTACTTAAATTGTCCATATGTTGTCTATGCTTGATTGCTATACACTGTCTTTGGATAGTCTCAGCGTTAAAACTATTATCAACATATTCAGAATTGCCGTTTCTAACTTCTGAAATTTCACCATTTTGACATCTAGCATAAAATCTTGGTTTATCACCACAACCTGAAACAACTTCCATCCAATCAGTTTTTTCACGAAGAGCACTATTTTTTACTTCCATCTTAAAATTATCAGGATGTTTATCAAACACTTCTTCAACAAAATCCAAACCTTTACGTCTATCCATTAAGAAACTATCAGACTCCATAATTTCATAATTATGTTCATCCTTATATCTAAGATATAAACAACGTTCAGACACATACTGACTGTCTTGAGGTAACGATTCAAAATCACTAGATTTTGTTCGTTCTGGTGTCAAATTCACATAAACATAACCATCTTTTACACAACGGTCTGTATCTGTACTAGCTACAGCGTCCAAATACAATTGACTTTCAGACACAGATTTCATGACGCCAGGACAACAACGTTCCACCAATATTCGCCGCTGTATGTTAGCTAAATCTTTATCATATGATTCTGATAACTGACTCATAGCATCCAATTCAGATACTGAATAAGCATCTCTCTCATTAAAAACATCAACTCTATCATCAGGTAACTTTTTAGATAAACTTTTCATAATAATATCATCCTTTCCGTACTTTGCTTTTTATTATAGGTCCATATATGGAAAATGTCAAGCAGTAAAATAAAGACAGAAGCTTTTTAGAAATAAAAGGCTTCTGTCTTCGTATCAATTAGCCACCATATGTGGTGTCAAATGTATGCTCTGAATTTGACGACTCGAAACGGGATGCATTTGCCATAACAGACTGAATCTTATCATTCGTAGCCTTTGAATAAACTGGCTTTGCCTGACTCATTTCTGGCTGCACGTCGGCACCCATACTCTTTAACATCTGCATTCTTGGGTCAATACCCTGTTCATAACAGTGCAAATTATCCTGATACTTACGGAAATTTGCATCAGCCTGAGCATGTAAATCGGCAAGATATGCCGATTTAGTTTCCTCGGATTGAATAAAGTCTGGCACATATTTCGCCGCCTTGCCATCCTGAATATCGCAGGACAGCTTATATGCGGCATTTTCATATACAAGCATATTCGCTTTATCAGCAGCCTGTCTATCATTTTCGAAATGAATCGGAGACCTGGTATATGCATCAGAAACAGAACGGGAATCAAAGGTTTCCCCATTTGGCATCCTACATTGAATCAATCCCTTGTCCATGCCGTAAACCAAAGCATCAATGTGATGCTCTCTCATTCTAGCGTTGTCTTTGTCCTCTGGTCTACCGTAACTATCCGTAGCCCGATTACCTAAATCCAACTTATTTCCGTGATTATCATAAAACTCACAATCTAACAGGTCACTTCTACTCTGCTTGTAAACCTCGTTGATGACATTGAAATTATGATAGTTTAAATCACTTCTCATATTCATGCCATTAGACATACCTGGCATTCTGGAAGTCATATCAACGCCGTAATCTATTGCATCCATATAACCATTGCTAAAGGTTACATCGTTTGGATGATAACCACCATTCTGGTGCAATGTCTGCATATCATGAATAGGTTCCAATGCCTTTGTTTCTACCTTTTCAGCCGATGATGACATTTTCATACTTTCTAACATCTGTTCATATGGATTCTTACCAGATTTATAACATTCCATAGCATTAGCGTAATAATTAACATTAGTTGCACATGTTTCCCTCAAATCCGACACAAATTGCTGTCTTATTTCATCAGATTTAAGATAATCTGGAATATAAGAAGATGCTCGTCCTGATGATAAATCAGATTCAATAATATTAGTTGTATTTTTTGCAACCTCATAACCAGCTTTATCAATAAATTCCAATTTTGAATCATAATAATCAAGTTTATCAATGAAACCATCATCAATATCATTTGGATTATACATTGTACCATCCTGCATCTTACATTGAACTAAACCATGGTCCATTCCATAAATCAATGCTTCTAATTTACGACCTCTAAGTCTATCGACTTCAGCTGGTCTACCATATTCATCACATTCTGGCTTTGGATAATCAAGCTTATTACCTTCGTTATCATAAAACTCACAATCCATTCCACCATGTTTCATCAAATGTGAAAAAACACGAACACGATGTTCGTTTATATCAATATTTACATCCATTATTGAAGCATTTTTAGGGTCTGACCATACAGCTTCAAAACTTTTATCATAAGCGTCTGTGAAACCTTCATTGAAAACGGTAACATCCATCTTAGGGTGATACTCACCTTTCTCATGAAGTTCTGAAAGATTTACAACTTTAAGATTCGGTATTTCTATGCCATTACCCAAAGCAACTGTTACTTTATTATCTTCTGTATATGTAACAGATTCAACATCGAAATTACTATATGTATCAAAATACTGACCTAATTCTGAACTTTTAAATTCATCAGAGGTTGCTACAAAATCATCAGTTGAACGTCTACTGAAAAAACCTTTCTTCTTAGATGTAGACGACTGTCTATTGAGTAATTCAAATAAATTTTTAGCCATATATATACACCTTTCCTTTTTTAATTTTACACTATAAGATTACAACCATATA
>JAZSES010000067.1:0-4053 GCA_045531805.1 Candidatus Limenecus sp.
AAAAACGAAGTTTTTGTGTGTCGTATAAAATATATGTGAACGAATTTTTGACAAAGTGAACCATTGAGTCGCAGACGAAATGAGTGAACCTGTCTGCAGAGCTGAGTGGCGTTTTGTTCACATAGTGAAGACATTTTGCACAAAATCAAAGATTTCGGCAAAAGAAGTCAAAGGTGAGTAATTGCTGGCTGCGTTGAGCCGGCAGCAATTGCGATACTAGATTAGATTTGTTAAAGAGAAAATGTCCTATAGATAGGCAATTTTTTTAGATGTTATGTTTTAATTGAAAGTGTAAGTAATAAGAAAGCATTGTTGTTTTGAAAATAAATAAAATTACTGTTGCACAAATAAAAACAGTCGACAAGCCAGCAGTTAAAAATGATAAATCTGTTGGCAACATTGCAATGTCTTGTCAAACTGCACCAACTTTCAAAAGCGACTATACATCTCCAATGTTTGGTATCTTACCAAACTTTAAACTTTCTAAAACATTAAATTCTTCACCAGTTACATTTAAAGGTGCGGTTATTAAAAAGTCAGACTTCGAAGGAATAGATTTGGCTGTTATAGAAAAATACAAGCCTAATATTCAACAATTCAAGTCAAAAGACGATTTGCAAAAATTTGCTGAAAATAAAATAGATAAATTAAAAGAAAAAGATTTTGGTGGACGACAAGAAGAAACAAAAATCCAAAGAAAAGCAATGCTAAAAGAATGGTTTGACTATACGATAAAAGAAAATGATGCGTATTCAAATACACAATGTCTTGTTATCCTTTCTGCTATTACAAAAGATTTAAAAGCTAATAATGATGCAATACCACCTGTTCTTAACAAAGGTATTCTTGCTGATACAGTTTCTAAATTAGAAGAAAAGCTAAAAAGAAATTCTAAAGAGAATTTTGATTTCAACAAAATGTATCAAAATAATCTTCGAACCAATCTCATGAAAGATTCTAACACAAGAGAAACTATGACTGGTTGGGTCATAATCCCTTCAAAAACTAATGACCCTGAAAATTTTGAAAAAAATGTGGAAAAATTAAAAACTCTTTCTCACAAAAATTGGTGTACAAAATCATTCAACGCAGAGCCTTATTTATCACAAGGTGATTTTCATGTTTATCTTGAAAACGGGCAACCAAAACTTGGCGTAAGATTTATTGGTAATGAAGTTCAAGAAATTCAAGGCGAGAAAAATGATGGAAAAATTCCTCAAAAATATTTTGAAAATTTTAAAAATCATCAAAAAGAATATAATATCAAATTAACTTCTAATGCACAAAATGAAGTTCAAAATGCTGAAATAGCAAAGAAGACAATTGTAGATATCAAAAAAAACTTGGGTTCTGCAATTAATCTCAATGTAATTGACGATGCGATTACAATATTTAATTATGTAGGAATAAAAGCAGAAAGAAAAGATAATGGATTAGTTATTTCCGCATACAAACAACCTGATTTTGGTTATAGTTGTGAATTGAGTTTTGAAGACTTAGAAATAGATGAAAATAAATTATTCACATATATAAGAGAAATCAAGGGAAATGCTAATTTTGAATATTCTAAAATAACTGGCCTTGGACAATTACAAAGTATTGGGGGAAATGCTGATTTTTGGAGTTCAAATATAACAAACCTTGGTCAATTACAAAGTATTGGGGAGTGTGCCAATTTTGAATATTCTAAAATAACAGACCTTGGACAATTACAAAGTATTGGGGAAGATGCTTATTTCGAAAACTCTAAAGTAACCAACCTTGGACAATTACAAAGTATTGGTGGAAATGCTTTTTTTAAAAATTCTAAAATAACAGACCTTGGTCAATTACAAAGTATTGGGGGAGATGTATGTCTCAATAATCAAAAAACTTTAAGTAAAAAAGATTTTAAACACATAACAATAGGAGGAGAAATCAAAGAATAACCTCAACACAAACAAGACAATTCTAAAGAATTGAAAGTGTTATAGAGCATAAAATTAAATTCCAAAATTATACAGTTTTGAACAAATCTTCTTTTCTGATTTTTCTACCGCAACATTTATCTTCGTCGCAATATCCCAATCTCTCACACTTTGGAACAAGATACTCTGCCAACCAAGGTTCTTCTTTAACCAAAGCATCGCACATCATTTTTACCATAACTCTGATTTCATACTGAGCTCTTGTACATAATCTAATATTTGCAATATGAATAAGTTCTCTCAAATTCAAAGAAGCAACAATTGAACTAGCAGCTGCATTTGGAAGAATAAATCTTGCATCTTCAGCAGGAATACCAGCCTCTGTCATCTCTGTATAAAACTCAGCAACTTTCCCCATAAAATCGTTGTATTTTGCCAACAACTCACCATTTTTTTCAATTGTAGGAGGAACAATATAGTCGAATTGTCCTTTTTCTTTGACATATCTTTGTGATTTTTGTGAAAAAGAAACATGTCTATGACGCACAAACTGGTGAGTACAAGCTCTAGAAACGTTAGAAATAGCAAAGCTCACTTGTATGTGTTCAATTGTAGAATAATGCCCAGAAGAAATTACTCTCTCAATGAGTTTCAACATTTTTTCTTCATCAACGGCATTATCATAAATATTTACTGGAGAATCAGCACTATAACATGTTCTACATGCTGTATAAATTGTTCTGAGCATATTCTCAGGTTTTGAAATCAATTTTACTATAGGCTTATTTTCCATACCACAAAATCCCTCTAAACTATTTAAAATCCTCTTATTTTTTCCATAATAACACCCACCATGACAAATGTAAAAAATTTAATAATTCTCCAAAAGGACAATGAAAAAAATTTACCAAAAGCTAATAATAACAAAAAAGGAGAAATTATGAACGATATAGAAGTTTTTACAATACCAACTTGCCCATTTTGCAAAAAAGCAAAAGACCTACTTAATGACAATTACCTTGATTATTTTGAATACGACATTTCGCATGATGAAACCAATATGAGAAACGAGCTTGGAAAACGTTTCAATATTAAGGGAGAAGTGACTGTACCCCAAATTGTCATAAACTGCAAGCACATTGGGGGATATACAGATTTAAAAGAAATTGTACAAAACGGTAAACTACACGAATATTTGAGATAATAGCACTAGACAATCTATTGTCACCACTAATATCTCGCTCATTTACAAACAAACTGATTAAACCTAATCTTTTTTTCTGAAAACATAGCGAGATACTCTCTCAAATCCAGCCATTTCTACAAACACATCAATATTAGGATTTGTGTAATCAAACTCACCAATAACTAAAATACTATTCTTTTTAAGTTTTTCACCGATTGTGTCAAGCAAACAAACGCTTCGCCATTCCCCAAGATAAGGAAATATATTTCTACACAACAAAACTGTATTTCCATTATCTTTAATTCCGTTAACTCTATCCATAACATCAAATTTCTGAAAATCTACTTTACTAAATAAACTATCAGCAACTCTATATGAATATGTATTTTGAACTAATGTATTATTTTCCACAAAAATAGGTATGGCTTTATCTTTAAAATACTTGTTTAAACCAGTATTTGTTATAAACCTTTTCCAATCATGTTTTTCTACAAATTTTGCAATTTCATTTCTGTCAACTGGAAAAAGATTTATTCTACCACTTTTTGCTACATTCAAAACTTCATCATCAATATCAGAAGCAAGTATTGGAAAAAATTTATTCTGTCTACCTTCTGGAATACACTCTTTTACTGCTATTGCACAAGAATAAGCCTCTGAACCATCTGATGCCGCAAGAGAATAAATATTAACCTTTGGTTTATCGCAAAAATTTCTGTCCAATAACTTTACAAATTTTTCCCAATTCAAATCACGAAAAAACCAAGTAGAAGTACGAACCTCTTTTTTAACATTATTATCAACAATAGTATTTTTATACTCTCGCATACCACTAGAAAAAGTAACGGATACGGGAGATTTTTTATTATACAAATTGTTTGGATAGTTGCTAATTCTCATAATCTACCCAAAACTTGTAAAAAAAAATTTTTGCTAATTTAAATCTAATCTAGTATCGCA
>JAZSES010000253.1:0-6080 GCA_045531805.1 Candidatus Limenecus sp.
ACGTGAACGAATTTTTGGAGTGGCGTTTTGTTCACATAGTGAAGACATTTTGCACGAAATCAAAGATTTCGGCAAAAGAAGTCAAAGGTGAGTAATTGCTGGCTGCGTTGAGCCGGCAGCAATTGCGACACTAGATTAGATTGGTTTGGTTTGGGTATTATTTGTTGTATTTGCTAAATTGGTATCGCCTTTTTCAGAAAAAATGACTTGTGGTTCTGACTATGTTTGTCATGTTGAACAAAAATATTTATGGAAAACCGAAAAAAGAGATATAACTTTGCATTATTTATACAGTTATGTTAATTCTAATGTTTCGGAGGAATGTCATAAGCCTAGGCGTGGTGGCGAACATTGTACATATTCAGTTGATTTTAATTTAAACGCCACACGGTATAAGACAATATCTTTTGAGTTTCCAATATTTTCTATAAGGGTTGATGATGCTCTTTTGAAATATTTGTCTTTGTATGAAGATGAACGAAAATGGGCACGACAAGATTGTGAAAATTATATCCAAAAAATATCTGATGATTTTAAAACATACTTGAAAAATCCGCAAAAAGGATTTTCTATATCTTCTCAAGCTGGTGGTTTAAAGTCTGTGTTTAGTACTATTATTATTTGTTCTTTTGCTATATTGTTGTTATCGTTTTTCTTGTGGTTGGCTTGGTAAAATTAAGTTTTTAAATTTATACCCATAAGTTGTTTCATAAAAATTCAGTGCATATCTCGTTTCGTCCATTGTGTCGTCGTTTTCTTTCAATGGCATATCTAGGTCATTTTGATTTGTTGTTTCGTTATCAGGATTGGGATAACGGTAAAGTCCAAATTCACGGAGTGTGTTTTTGCAACGATCTTTATTGATGATTAGCCTGTCATAGTTTATTATTGAACGTACAATTCCTATGCTATCTATAACTTTGGGTTTCTTTTCATGAACAGTAATGCCTTCAAGATGTTGTCTTAGTTTGTGATTTTGTTCGGGTCTTGCATTATCACAGTTGATGAAACGAAAATATTTTTTGTATTCTTTTTGTTTGTCTTTTATCCAATTTATGACTTTATCATCGCTTATTTGAGAGCCGTAAAGCTCATCAATTTTGTAGTATTGTCCTTTTGCCGTAACCCCGTATAGACCACAAGATAGTGGGTGAATCCACCCCCAGTCCAAGCCTAAGAAATATTCTATGAATTGATTTGTCTCTATTTTTTCTAAAACTTGTTTGTGTGAACATGTGTGTTTTTCATTATTAAAAGTGTCGTATACAAGTCCTTGCGCAACTATCCATAAGCCTTGTATTTTTCTTGCTTCAAATACTCCAGAATAAAGTTTTTTTTGGTTTTCAATAAAAGCTTTTGATAGATTGGCATTGTCTTCCATTGTGAAATGCCAATAATCAAAAATACTTTTGATTTTTTCGTTGTTTTCGAGATATGGTTTAATTTTTTCTCTATACAACCAATGATTTGAACTTTCAGGATTACTATCGGCTATGGCTCTTGCATTTTCTGGCGTAAGTCGGGATAAAGCCATGTTATAAAAACTATAGTGATGTTTTGGGAGTTCATTTGCGTACCAAAAATCCCATGTTGCACCTTGTATAGCCGAATCACTATCTGATTTTCCACCTCCAATAACAAGGCAGTTGTATAGCTTGTTCCACAGTTCAATATCCAGCTCTCCACTAGCAGAATTGTATTTTACTTTTGCTCCGTGATAATTTTTTAGGTAGGGTAAAAGTTCTACAAGTACATTGTTTCTGACTGTGTTTTTAGAATAACCTGAAAAGACTTTTAGATGTTCGTTTCCAATGTAGTCAAAAATTTGTGGGATTTTGTAAATGATTGATAGAGTTTTTGCTGAACGAACTGCTCCGTCACAGAGTGTAAAGAATTTCATATTTTCTGGTTTTTGACTTAAAAATAATCTATGTTTTCTACTGTATTTTGATTTTGTCCAATCAATCGGCATTTTCTAATCCCTCGCTCATTTCTTTTAGGCTTTTTAAGTATTCTTCTTGGGTGCATATATCGTTTGTTTGTGAATTTTTGGCTGATGCTGATGAAGATAGTGCTTTTCTTTCTTCTTCAGTACAAATGAGTTTGTATAATGCAACATTAAGGGTTGCATTTGTGCTTTCTAACCATTTTTCACGAAGTTCTTTTTTTAACTTTGAGCGATTTATTTCTATTTTGTCTTTTATTTTTTGTGATTTGTTTAATTCATTGTCAAAAAAGACAGAGGGTTGAATATCAGAGTATATGAATAATTCATCTATAAATGTTATGTTTCTTTTTTCGATTAGTGTAATATAATTTTCTTCAAGTTGTTTATATTTGATTTTGCTAATTTTCTTTTTCATATTTGTTGGCCTCCAGCTATTTTGTAGTCGAATTATTGGGCCACCACCACCTTTCATATTCAAATTACCCTCATCAAAAATCGGCAACCAATGTGCCGTTTTTGATGATTTTGGGTGCAGTGTAATGCCAATTTTTTATAATTATTCATCAACAGTTGCAGAAAGTTCTTTTGCTTTTGAATGGATTTCAATGTCGATGAGTTTTGTTTGTTTGTTTTCTGTGCCAAATTTGTGTTCGGTGTAAACACCTTTTCCGTCAAAGGTGAGAGTTGCAAAATCATCTTGAACACCATTTAGTGGAATTGCAGTTGCTTTTGCTTTGTATATGCAAAAATGTACATCTCCACCATCATTGCTTGTGTCAAGAATTTGTGCTTTTAATTGGAAATAGTTTGGCAAGTCTTCTCCACCGAACGAGAATGTTCCAACTTCGTCATCTCCTGTACCTGTTATAGAATAAGAACCACCAGTGAGTTGAGCTAAAATTTCAAGGCTGAGTTTTGCGTATTCCATATTAAATGTTACGGATTTAATCTTGTTTGAAATGTCCAAAATTTTCTCATCACCTGTTAGGGATTTTTCTTCAATTTCATAAGTTAGTGAAATTTGTCTAACCCCTGGTAAGTCAATACCGTTGGCGCAAGTGAATTTCTCTTCGGAATCTTCAGTAATTGGGAAAAGTTTTGCATCATCGACGCCAAAAAGTTTTGTTACTGTTTTCAGTGCCATAATTGCTCCTATCTATCGTAAGTTAAACTAATATCAAGTAAATAGTTGTGTCGTTTTGATTCATCGTGGCCGTTATAAAATGGGCCTTGATTTAGTTTTGCGTGCATTGTTTTTTTGTTGATTATTATTGATTTTTGAAAATTATCATTTGGAAAAAGTATGTCATGTAAAGTGAAACAATTGTTTCTAGCTTTTTCCAAATCTTTTAATTTTATTTCTATTTTTATTTTTGAGCGTCTTGCCAAATCGCAAGCGGTATTGTCATAAAGGTGTAATAGAATTACGTCATTTCCCTCTGAAGAGTCGTAGTCATATTTGATTAATTCTTCTTTGACCAGATTGTTTTCAATAATCAGTTGTTTTAAATCATCAAGAATCATAATTTCTCCAATCTAGGCAAAGTGAACTTCATTGATTACGAACAATGAACTATCTATTGGATAATAGGGGGTAACAGAAATGACTTTGTATTCTTTGTCGGTAATTTCAATAATGTCGTCAGTTTTTACAATTGCTTCTGTAAAAAGTCTTCCGGATGATATTGTTTCTTCTCCAAATGAATTTTTTGCAATTGCATTTTTGAATTCTATTTTGCAGTCGATTTCTTCGAGTGCAATAATATTGGGACGACCATTTTCGTCAGTGCCGTTTACTGTTTTTAGTACGGCAGTATTTAGTAGTAAGTTTGTATAAAATCCCATTTTTTCTCCTGATTTATGAATAGAGGTTGTATCCTTTCTTTATCCATTTTTGAATTAATTGGAACGCTAATCTTGAAGAAAGGTTTTGTGTTTTTGTTGTATCGAATTGGTAAGAAACTGAACCTACACCAAGTTGTATTGAAGCAATATTATTTTCTTGATTTTGTTGATGTATATTGTTTTTGTTTTTTAATAAAGCAATAGCTTCTTCACAAACTGCATTTTTAATATCTTGAGGTAGTTCATAATTTCTAGGAAATTCCATTTGTTGAGTTGTTTCTAATTTTGAACCAACAAAATCGAATGTGTTTATCTTTTGGCTTGCTATGATTAAAATATTTTCTTTTTCTTTTTCTTCAAGTTCGAACCATTCTTTTGAATCGTATCTTTCTTCAAAATAGTATTTGGCATCTTCTAGTGTTATCAATGAATTTTTGTATAATTTAATTGCCATTTTTCCTCCTTGAAAAACAGACGGATATTATTCCGTCTGTTTTGTTTTTGAATATTAAACTGTTGCAGGTGTTAAAACGGCAAAAGGATAACGGTTTTCGCCACCTTTTCTGCTCACAGGATTTGCGACTTGTACGCCCAATCTCATTACGCAACGTAATGCAACCATGTCTTGTTGTGCTAGGTTGTAAGCAATTGAACCATCTGTATTTTGGATAATAGCTTGGTCAAGAACTTTGTATGTAATGTCTTGGCGAATTGAGTAAACAGCTTTTGAAAAATCACCAGCAATAAGCATAGCTTTTGAAGAATCAAAAATTCCTGTTTCATCATATTTTAATGGTCTGCCAACCAAGCTTATCGGCATTTCTGATGTTAGGCCAGGAGTGTAAAGTAGCTGGTTGTTTTTATCACGAAGATTTCTGAATTTTGCTTCTAGCTTGTTGTCAGCGTAAAAGCCTGTTACTTTGAAACCACAGTCTTCAACCTTTGACATAACACCATTTTCTCCAATGATGTCACCTGCAATATCTTCATTTGTGCCGATTGCTACAGTGTTTCCTTTTGCAATGGCTTCAGTAACAATAGCTTCTGGATAAGAAGCAGGCTTGTTTACGCCGAAAAATACTGCTTCATCAATTGCCATACCAAATGCTTCAACGATTTGTGGTTGAATTTCGTTCCATAGGCTATATTGTGAATCTTCAAAAACGGCTTCTGGAATTGGAATGATTACTGCTATTTCTTCAGCTGTTAATGTAAGTTTGTCCCATTCTGCATTTGTTGTTTTTTTCATGTCTGTATCACCGTTAAGGAAATACGCAGTAGGGAGTGTTGAAGCGATTGGTAAAGTTTTTTGTTTTGCACTCATATTGGGGAGTTGTTTGAATAAAGATAATGCTGCAGAAGCGTGTGGTATATTTTTGATAATTTCTGTTGAAGTTTCAACAGGGATTAATGCTTCAGCGTTTGTGCGAGAAATCATTTTTGCGTCTAATGTCATAAAATTTTCCTTTCATTTTTATCGTCCTAAAGCGGCACGAATGTAAGCGTCCATTTGTTGTGTTGGGGTAAGATTTTTGCTTGTAGAAGTTTTGAAAGAACTACTTATATTTTCTTTTTGGTGTCTAAAAAGAAATTGGTTTTCGTCTTTGTATTTGTCAACAAAATCTTTTAGATTTTCGCAGTCGAAGGGTATATCTTTTGCGACGAGTTCACTTTTTAAACATCCTGCATTATCCAGTGTTCTCATAATTTCTAGTTCTTTGTGTTTGATTTTTAGAGCAGCAAGCTCTTTGGAAATTTCTTCATTTTTTTGTTTAAAAAGTTCCTTTTCTTCGTATTCATTTTTGGAAGAAATGCGGTATTTTGCAGCTTCTTTTCTTAGCTTTTCAATTTCTCGTTTCAATAGATTTGGAGAATTGTTGCGAAGTAAGTTGTCCATTTTTTGTGAGGCGGACTGTTCTTTTTCAACTTCTAGTTCTTGTGTTTTTATGGTGGTATCAAGTTCAACTTGATTTTGCTGAGAAATATTTTGTGTATTTTCAGCAGAAAATTTGTCCTGTGTGCCTGACATAGGAGCTCCTTTCTTTGTAAGTATTGCATTTAAAATTTCTATTTTGATAAATATGAGATAATTAGAAATTTTGTTTTTTGAGTTGTATTTATAGTGAGTAATTGATAAAAAAACACGACACTGATTTACAAAAGTGTCGTAAAAATCTCTGGATTTAAGTAAATATTAGATAATACTCAAATATTAATACGAGAATTTTGAGAAAAAACTAATGTATTTTCCGTTTAGCTAAAATTTTTATTTATTTTGTAGGTAATA
>JAZSES010000347.1:0-5008 GCA_045531805.1 Candidatus Limenecus sp.
TGAAATTACTTACTTAAATTGTTAAAAACTTCATCAAATGATTCAATAGGTGTAAATTTATACCCACAATTTTTACCCAACTCACCACCCATCATAAATATAGCTTCTACAGGATAACGACGACAAATACCTGGTCTTTTCTTGTGAATAACACATTTATTCGTATCTTTGTCTAAATTTTGACACTCAAAAATCAACCCAATATCATCCTTTCCAACAACTTTTAAATAAGTATAAAAAGGATGTAATAATTTAAGTTTTTCAAACTCCTCTTCAGTCTGAACAACATTTCGAACATGCCGGACATAAATCTGTCGACAACACTCACCACAACCAATACAGTGACCAGATCGATAATATGTTCGTCTTAAAATATTTTTGTAAAAAAACTTTTTAATCTTTTTAAACACCAAATTGTTCCCTAGCAACAATAATTCTTTTGCAATCAGACTTACATTTCATCGCATAAACAACTTCTTTTGAATGTTCTTTAGCCATAGAAATTATTCTATCGCATACTTCAATACAAGTATTCAATTTCTTTTTATTCATCAATTCAGGAATTTGATTATATAATACACCAATAACAAAAGGTTCTGGATTAACAAAAACCTTGTATTTATCAATAATTTTTTGAATATCTGGAAGCTCAGAATCTGATAACAACATATTATTTTCATTCTCATCGACAGCTGTTTCATAATCATTATCTTCAGCAGCCTCTTGCGCTTTTTCCAAATGAAAATCCATAGCTTCAGAATCACCAAACACATGTTCTAAAGAAGACAACTGTGAAGTAACCTTAACATAATGAGATGTGCCCTCAGGCAAATGTTGCAGAGCTCTTTTATAATAAACATATGCGTATGACTGTAACCCATTAATAAAACTTAAATTTGCAACTTCAATAAGAATCTTACTAGTAAAAGGAAAATTCAAATAAATTAGCCTAAAAAATTCCAAAGCTCTAGAGTAGTTTTTATCAAAATTGAAAATTTCACCAATATTTGCATATACAGATGGCAAAAGAGAATACGTTGCAATCATCTTTAAATATAATGCAGCAATAATTTCTAGATTTTTTTGTAACTTAAATTCCTCAACTTTTCTAGCATAAAAGTCAACTTTCGCCATTAAATTTGCAAAACGTTGCTTAACCATAACGTATTCATTGCTTTGTTTATTTGATTCATACTTCAAAAACTTTTCAAAATATTTAGTCGATTTAATTCTAAAACCTTTTTTATCATAAGCTAGTGCAAGATTAAAATTAACAGTGGGATTCTCTGGGATAATAGTCGATGCAATTGTCCAATTTAAGATTGCTAATTTAAGATTATTCAATGAGTAGTAATAATTACCCAAATTCATATAGGCAGAAAAATCCAAAGGAGAAATTTCAGTAGCTTTCTCCCAAAAAGAAACAGCCGAGTTCATGTCCCCAATCTGTCTATAACAATTCCCAACCAAAACATGACCAAATGCTGAAGTAGAAAATTTGGGATCTTGTTTTATATGCGCAATTGACTCATCATAACGACCAGCATTATATAAATCATAAGCTCGTTTAGAAAAGTCCGTAGCCTTACCAGAATCGGTATCATGCACAGACGCCAACCCTGTATCTATATCACCAGTAAAGTTATCCATAATCTAATTAGCCAAGTAAATCTTGTAAAAATGATTTATTACTAAACAAACCTTCTAAAATCTTATTACTGAATGCATCATTACCAGAAAACACATTTTGAACAACTAATGCATTATAATCAGTATTATCCAAATCAGACAAAGCAAGATTTGTAAATTTCCTAATATCAAGATCTTTTTGATAAAGGTTAATTGCCTCACTCGAAATATCTGATTCATCAACAAGAAGATTTTTATCTATATCAGAATAAGGATTTTTCTTACCCAAAGTAGTCTTGTCAATCTCACTGCTTTGAACAAGGTTCTTATTTATTAACTCCTGACTAGAAAGTCTATTCAACATACACTTCTCTCCTGATAGTAATATTATGCTTATTTTTAATCAATTTTCCATAAACCATTTGGTTTATATTACTAGACCAAGTGGTCAATAATAAAAAATCAAACTTTTACAGTAGTTGTTTAATTAACTACTAAATATTATAATTGTTTCGAAGGGTAGAATAATGGCGTCAATATTTGACTCAATAAGAACTGTATATACAGATAGTTTTTCTATAATCAAGCTTGGTGCATTTAGTTATGTACTAAATTTGCTGTATAAATTAATGCAACCCACTGCTGCATTTAATATTATAAACTTTTTCGCCATTTTGGTAATGATATATGTATGCATAGGCTTTAGTAGCATTATAATTGGAAACAGGATAAATCAAAGACTAGAGACGCTTCCAACCTTCAACCCTCTGTACTTCTTTACTGTATCAACAAAGGCATTTATAATAGCCATTCCATTTATGGTTATAACTTTTTTTGTAGTAAGTTTTATCGTCGGACTCTTTAACTTTGAAGGCTTACCTCAACTAATTGCAATCTGGATGGTAAGATTTTTTGTATTCTGTTGTTTTATAACATCAATAATAAATTTTTCTGAAAACAATAGTGTTAAAGATGGATTAAATATAACCAAGATATTTTCAGGAGTAGCAGATGTTTTAGTATATACTGTCGTTTGTACAATACTACTAGCAATATATATCTCTCTGCTTGGCGGTCCTACATTATATCTAATTTATACATTCTTTAAAATTGGACCAATATTTGAATTTGTCAGCATGTTCATTATCACATATAGCCTAGCAATATATTCTGACTATTGGGGCCAGCTACATTTCGAAATGCAAAGCAAAGACAGCTACTACTAATTTTTACCTTTAACCATTTCTCTCAACTTTTTCAATTGGTCTCTAATCTCAGCAGCACGTTCAAAATCAAGCACTTTTGCTGCGGAATGCATATCTTTCTCCAATTTTGCAATAAGCTTTGGAATGTCTGATACACTCAAATTCATTTCAACCATTTCTTCTGCAACGATATCTTCTAAATTTCTATAACTAGACACCAGTTGTAATAAATTATTTTCAATAGGCTTTTTAATAGTTTTAGGAACAATATTATGTTCATTATTATAAGCAATTTGAATTTCTCTACGTCTCTGAGTTTCAGTTATAGCATTATCCATACTTTCTGTAATTTTATCAGCATACATAATAACTTTACCGCAAGCATTTCTCGCAGCACGTCCAATAGTCTGTATTAGACTAGTTTCAGAACGTAAAAAACCTTCCTTGTCTGCATCCATAATGGCAACTAATGAGACTTCTGGTATATCGAGCCCCTCTCTAAGCAAATTAACTCCAACCAATACATCAAACGCACCTAAACGCAAATCACGTAATATTTCAACACGTTCCAAAGACTGTATTTCGCTATGTAAATATCGAACTCTAACACCAAGTTGAGTCATATACTCAGTCAAATCCTCAGCCATACGCTTAGTTAAGGTTGTAACTAAAATTCTTTCATTTTTCTGAGCAACATTTTGGATTTCTTCAATCAAATCATCAACTTGATTTTTAGTAGGCTTAACGATAATCTCAGGATCAACTAATCCAGTTGGTCGAATAATTTGCTCTACAATTTGATCAGAAATGCTACGCTCAAATTGGGCAGGTGTAGCCGAAATAAATATTTTTTGATTAACTCGTTCCCAAAATTCATCTTCCATCAAAGGTCTATTATCTTTTGCACAAGGAAGCCTAAAACCATAATCAATAAGGACATCTTTTCTTGCGGCATCACCACGATACATTCCTTTTAACTGAGGAATTGTAACGTGAGACTCATCAATAACCAACAAAAAGTCTTCTTTAAAATAATCCAACAAAGTTTTTGGAGGAGTACCAGACGCACGCCTTTCGATTATTCTCGAGTAATTTTCAATTCCTGAACAGTACCCCATTTCTTTAATCATTTCTATATCATATTTAACACGTTGTTCCAAACGCTGAGCTTCAACAAGTTTATTTTGTGAATACAACTCAGCCAAACGAATTTTCAATTCCTCACGTATCAAACGTATAGTTTCCTCTTTATCGTCGTCATCTGAAAGATAATGAACAGCTGGAAATAAAACAACTTCAGAAGGAATTTCAATAATTTCACCAGTCACAGGATTTAGACGAGTAATCTTTTCGACTTCATCCCCAAAAAAGCTAACTCTCGTAATAATCTTTTCATAAGATGGCATTACTTCTACAACATCGCCTCGCGCTCTAAATGTTGCTCTATCCAATTCAACATCATTACGCTTATACTGTGCTGTTACTAAATGCATCAGCAAGTCATCACGTTCCAATTGTTGACCAACTTTTAAAGTAACAGAACCTCTGTAATAACTTTCAGGAGAACCTAAGCCATATATGCAACTAACAGAAGCTATAACAATAACATCATTTCTTGTGTAAAGACTTCTAGTCGTATTATGACGCAACCTATCAATTTCCTCATTGATAGTTGCAGATTTTTCAATAAACGTATCAGTCCTTGGTATATAGGCTTCTGGCTGATAATAATCATAATAACTTATAAAATATTCAACAGCATTGTTTGGAAAAAGCTCGCGAAATTCATTGTATAACTGAGCTGCAAGCGTCTTATTGTGAGCAATAACAAGAGTCGGTTTTTGTACCCGTTCAATCACATTTGCAATAGTAAAAGTCTTACCTGAACCAGTAATACCGAGCAATGTTTGAGCATCACACCCCAAACTAAGCCCTTCTACAAGAGCATCAATAGCCTTTGGTTGGTCACCAGCAGGCTTGTGTTTCGAAACTATCTCAAACTTTCTTCTCATAAGAATATCTTAGCATCAATTACCAAAGAAAGATAACTTAAAACAAAACAAAACAAAAGTGTAAACAATTGTAAAACTTACCTAATATTTCCTAAAGAGAGAAAAAAAAAAGACGATATATACTTTATATGTAACAATCTTAAAACCAAGGACTGCGTATGT
>JAZSES010000133.1:0-3829 GCA_045531805.1 Candidatus Limenecus sp.
ATTGCTGGCTACGTTCAGTCGGCAGCAATTACGACACTAGATTAGATTTATCTACTTATTATTATTCTTTTGGACAATAATTTTTACTATTTTGGTGGATTAAACTTTCTTTTTTGTAAGTTATTCTTTCAAGACTAATTGAGTTCGTTACACTCGGATATTCGAGTTGGATGTAATGATTTTAGTATTAGTTTTTATTATTCAATTTGAAAGGGACTTTTATGAGTTTTAATCCATTAAAAGAAAAAGGTATATCTCTAGATAAACAGTTACGTAGTTGGCACGAGATTGCGAAAAAACCTTTTAATAAGACAGATGTTGATTGTTATACGAGAACTAGACAAATTTTAATGAATGGTATAGAAGTTGAGGCTTGGAATTTTAAACATGCATTTTCTCGTTTTGTTGATGATAATGAAGCAATAAGATTTGTTGCTCAATCTCGCCGTATAGAAGATATGCAACAAACTACAGTGAATTGGCTTACACCCTCAGACCAGTCAATTTTGGAAACGACTTTGGGATATGAACAGGTGGCTGTCGATTTGACGGCTTGGCTTGCACAAAATGAACCTGATTCATACGTTAAAGAAACTTTTGATTTTGGTTTGTTAGAGGATTTTGACCATTTGTATAGATATAGTCAATGGGCGTATTTTGAACATGGCATAAGTCCTAACGCGATAGTTCAAGGTCAAACTGATGTTATTTTAGGACGTCCTACTCAAAATCATCACAATGATAATTCTATTAGGCTTAGAAACTCTTATGACAAAATGACTGCTTCACCTCAGACAAAAGTTAATATTTACACATTAGTTTCTGCTGAGCAACAAACTCACAATTATTATGCTGAACACGGTATGGCTTATGGAAATCAATGCATTAGAGAAACCTATGCAGAGATAAAAGATGTTGAAGAAGAACATGTAACAATGTATGAGTCACTAATCGACCCAACAGAAAGTTTGTATGAAAAATTGCTTCTTCACGAGTTCGTTGAGGTTTGTACCTATTACAATTGTATGCTAGATGAGTCTGATGAAAGACTGAAAAAACTTTGGGAATTGTTTATGGAGTACGAAATAGGGCATTTGCGAATTGCTGCAGACTTGTTTAAAAAACATGAAAAAAGAGATCCTGAAGAAGTTATTGGTGATGAAATAGTTCTTCCTTGTCGTTTTATGTCTCAAAAAGAGTATGTAACAAATATTCTTGAAACTCAGATACAAAAAAGACTTGGTCATAAAAACGATTATTTAGATATAAAAGATTTGCCTGAAAATTGGGCAAGTTACTCTGTTCAAGAAAAAGTTGGGCTAGAAGGTGCTCCGACGGAAATGGTTATACAAGTCATGGAAGCTGCTAAAGGTCGTGATTTAGTTATAGCTGACAAGAAGCTTAAAAAGAAACAAGTTGAATTATTAGAAAAAGGCCTGCAACCGCTTGCACAAGCTCCTGATACAGTTTCTGTCGAACAAATGAAAGAAATGATGCTCGAAGAAGAGATTGAGCATGAATGTTAGTTTTGTTGGTAATTTATAATGAAAAAGCCTCTGTTTATTAGAGGCTTTTTTCTATTTTATCATACAGTTATTTCTTCTAATGATTCAATATATTTTGTTGCGTAGCAACCAGCTATTGCGCCATCTGCTGCCGCAGTGATAACTTGTCTTAGCGGTGTTGTTCTAACATCTCCGACTGCATATACTCCTTTTATCGATGTTTCCATCGTTTCATCTGTTTCTATAAAGCCATTTATGTCTTGTTTTAGTTGTGAATTTATATGTTCAACATTTGGTGTAAATCCGATATATGGAAATACTCCGTCAACTGCAATATTTTCTAGTTTATTTGTTTTTACATTTTTTGTTGTTAGTGTTTCTACTGTGTTATTTCCGGATATTTCAACGGGAATAGTATCAAATATGAATTCTATTTTTTCGTTACTAAATGCTCTGTCTTGTATAATTTTATCTGCTCTGAGTTGATCTCTTCTGTGAATTATGTATACTTTTTTTGCGAATTTGGTCAAATAACAACCTTCTTCAACTGCTGCATTTCCTCCACCAACAACTGCAACAACTTTGTCTTTATAAAAAGCGCCATCACAAACGGCACAATAGCTTACGCCTCGACCAATAAATTCGGCTTCGCCATTGATGCCAAGTTTTTTTGCTTGTGCACCTGTTGCAATAATTATTGATTTTGTTTCTATTGTAAATTCTTTTGTTTCTACTGTTTTCGGTGTTTTAACAAGATTAATACTTTCGATTTCTTGCATTGGATATTTATCAATGTTGAACATATCAGCGTGTTCTTCGAATTTTTCCATCATGTCGTATCCGCCAATTTTTCCTAGAGCTGGATAATTTTCGAGTTCTAAATAATTTGATGGTTGGCCACCAAACATTGATATGTCTAATATAGCGGTTTTGGCAGCGCCACGAGCTGCGTATATAGCTGCAGAAAGACCAGCTGGACCTGCACCTAAAATTAATACATCATATTCCAGTTTCTTTTTATTACTCATACTCTTCCCTTTTTATACTATTTATTTTTTGCTTGTAAATATTGTGAATGCGGAGTCACCTGACAATTTTTTTGCTGTTATTTTGTAAACAACAACATCTTCACTAATTTTTTCTCCGTATTTGAATTTTTCTAAGATTATTTTATCAGTTCCAGAAAAATTTTCACCATTAAGTGTTAATGTTGGTTTTTCTGTCATTTTTGCGGTTTTATTTTGTGTAACATGAGTGAATGTAATTTTGTTTCCATTCACTTCCTCAACTGTTACAGATGCTTCTGCTCCTGACATTGGGTTTGATAATGTTATGACGTCGCCATTTTTTGATAAGTTCCAATAGTCTACTGATTTTTCATTGAATATGCTTGGATTATTACTATATTGAATCGTTGATGTAATTTCCCAGCTACCAAAAAATCCACTAGGCACTTGGTTTGATAGTGAAATTCCCGTTTTCAGTGTCACTGCAATAACTGTTGCTTGAATGATTATTGATAATATTATGATACTGGCTATTTTATAGAATATTTTTTTCATAAGTTTTTATTAATTATATTTTTGACTTTTTCAAGTTTCATAGACGGGCATCAAGTTGAACTTGTTTTGGGATTGCCATGTCCTTGCGACGCTCAAACAAGTTCAGAGTGATAACCATTTGGAAGTTAATCTTTATTTATGTTATTCTGTACTTATGAAAAAAGTATTTACATTCACTGCTAAAAATTTAGATGATACGAATTTGCTAGCATCAAAATTTGCAAAACAATTTGAAAATTGTGGTGCATTTGTTTGTTTATATGGTGATATTGGTGCTGGTAAAACTGCTTTTACAAAACAAGTTGCAAAATATTTGGAAGTAAAAGAAAAAGTTACTAGTCCAAGTTTTGTTATAATCAATGAATATTTATCAGGTAAATTGCCAGTTTATCATTTTGATTTGTATAGACTAGAACAAGAAGGTGTGCACACTATTATTGATGAATTGACTGAGTATTCTCGAGATGGTGTGCTTACAATGGTTGAATGGGCAGAATTTTCTGATGTTGATTTGCCTTTTGATAGGGTTGAAATTCGAATTACATATGTTGATGAAACAGAGCGTGTTTTTGATTTTTATGCAGATGGCGAAGTGTATGTTTCAAAATTAGAGGGGATTAAATTTTGAAGATATTAACTTTTGATACAAGTCTAAATAAAACTTATGTTACTCTTTCAGATGATGGTTTAATTTTGGCGAACGAAATCATAGAAAATCATGATGAAAAATATCATTCTGCTTTTTTGATGCCAACAATTGTT
>JAZSES010000299.1:0-5190 GCA_045531805.1 Candidatus Limenecus sp.
TGAAGTGTTTAAGGACAGGTATTAGTGATAAACTGGTACCTGTCTTTTTGGCTCTGATATTGCAAAATGAATAAAAGTTTATATAATTTTGAGTCAAAAATGAGTTAAATATGAGTTGACATTACTCAATAAATTTGGTATTATATTCTTGTGAAAAGAATTCTACAAAACAACATTCACATGGATAGGCACTTACTTACGGCTTAGGTAAGTGCCTTATTCTTTGAAATAATGGAGGTTATATATGAAATCAAATTTGACATCAACGTTTTTAGAAAAGTATCGTGAATTGGAACGAGCTCTTCGTGAAAATTTAGGTATGGATAATGGTATGTCATCTGGACCTGTTGCGTATTATGAACAGGGTATTAAAGATGAAGAAGTAGCAACGAAGTTGCATCATGTTCGTATTATTCGTAACACAATAACTCATAATCCAGGATTAGAGGGATTTGTAGGTGTTACGCAAGAGAATATTAAGTTTCTTGAAGAAATGATACATAGAGTAGAGAGCCTTAACGGTATTGTTAAGGATGAATATAAGACATTAGCAAAATCTTGTGTGCTGAAAAGTGATAATACATTACAGGAAGCATGTGAGATGTTTGCTAATAAAAAGACCGACTTGATTTGTGTGTTAGTGAATGAGATATCAATGTGTTATTTGACACATAATGATGTTGTACAAGCTTTTGCAAAGGGTGGTTTTAAAAACGTTAAGCTTGACAAATTTAAGGATTTGGAAAAAGCTGATATTACAGTTGATATAAGTTGCCCATTGTCAAAAGTTCCTGAACATGAAAAACCGATACCTGTTACTAAATCTGGAAAGATTGTAGGTATTTTGAAATAGGAGGTTTTTATGAAGAAAGAAACGAGTACAAATCATTCACCGCCCGTACCATTTGAAGAAAAATATCGTCCACGGACGATATCAGGTGGGTACATAGAGGGTTATGACCTTGTAGGTTATTGTCATTTTGATGGTCACAAGGGTTATTTGAGAGCCAGTCATCTAAAAGACCATGAATGTTTAGCTAAAGGGTGTCATTATCTTGAAAAGAATGAAAGCTCTTATTATTTTATGAATATGAATTTCGTAAAAGAAAAGCGTAAAATAGCGAAGCATTTGAAGCGTTTATGGATAGCAGGTGTACTCCCGACAAACGTATATATGATGTATGATAGTAAACTAAAAGATATTGAGGATAGAAGTGAATTGCAAAGGTTTTATGAACAGCAGGTTCCAATAACAGTAGATATAGGAACACTTTTAAGTATCAATATCAATGGAGGTGATAATAATGCCGAGATTGCAGATAACAGTGAGTGATGAGGTTGCTCATAATCTGGATATCTGTGCGAGAGATATCGGTATCTCACGGAATGCTTTGTGTGCAGTATTTTTGCATCAGGGTATTCAGAATCATAATCAGGTATCTATGGATTCTATCCATGATATAGTATTAAAAATAATTGAAGAAAAGGAAGGAGTAAAGGCTGATGGCTAAGAAAGGTAATTGGTCCAAGATTCGTAACCAAGCTTATATGGACACGGCTCAAGGTCGTGACGTATATAATGAGCAGCAGTTGGAACGTGGACATTTGCAAGAGAAGCAAACGATGACATTGCGTCTTATCTTTGCTATTATTTTAGCAGTAGCCGCAGGTTTGCTGGTTTACATTGCTTGGGCATTTATTCAACCAAAGGTTGATGATTACAAAGCTTTGACTGGTGAATGTGTCCATGTGGATGAAAATCAGGACGATATATGTGATACCTGTGGTTATACAGGAGTCAGTTCGAATCCAGCATTATGTTCGCATTCAGACCATAATCATGACAATATTTGTGATACATGTGGTACACATGGTGTTTGCAAATATGTTGATGAGGATGAGAATCACGTATGTGATGTTTGTGGATGCACTGACAAAGACCATTTAATCAATCAAACTACTCAAGGTACTGAAGGTACATCTGGAACAGCAGGAACTTCTGGAACAGCTGGGGATAAGAAAACAGAGGTTGATTACGAAGACCCTTGGGCATGGTTGATTGGTGAAGATACTGGTAGAACTGAAACAACTACTGGTAGTGATGGTACATCTGGAACAGCAGGAACTGATGGTACCGATGGTACAGATGGTTCTACTTCGGAAAAAGAAGATACAATACATAATCCATATGAGGATTATAGGAAAGTAGAACATCATCATGAAGAAACAAAACAGCTTGTTGGTATTGATTACTTTGATGAAAATGATAATTGCGTCAGAGTTGAAGAATATGATGAAACAACAGGTTTGATTGTGAAAGCCTACATGTACGAAGTTGTCCGTGAGGAAAAAATCGTATATGATGAAGGTTCAGATGAGCCAAGAGTTGAAGTAACGGAACGTGAGGTTTTGGATTCAGCTGAAACATATGTTGATGGTAAGATTACTCAGATTGATTATTTTGAAGAAATAGTCAAAGATGAAGATGTTGAAAATCCTACTGATACAACAGATGATGTTGTTACTGAAAATCCTGATAGTGATTCAAGTGATTCGGGTGGTTCTGATGGTTCAGGTGATTCTGAATTAGATGAACTTGAGAAGCTTGAAGAATCTGATAGTAAAGATGTAGAAGATATCATAGCATCTGATTATCGACTTGTTAAGAGAGCTTATTATAAAGAAGGTGCTTTATATAGTATCTGTTACTTTAATGAGGAAGCTCGATTGGTAGATGGTCAGTATAGTGAAGGTACATTGATTACTCATATTGAGTATTATCGTGACGATATTAAAAAATATGCTGATTTTTATAATGAAAATTTGCAAGTTGTAAGACGTGAATATTATCGTACTGATGGCTCAATTATGAAGATAGAGTATCAGGACCTTGAAAAGGGTCGTTTAGGTTATACTGAGTATTATGATAATGCAGGTAATCTAACAGAAACAATTGTGAATCATGGTTTCTGGTATCCTCATTGTTGGCAACAGGTAGCATGGTCTTTGGCTGTAGCAATGCTTACATTTTTAGCATTATATGAGATATTTAAGCGTAACTTGGCAGCACAGAACATGCTTGCAAATACTGATGATATTAACCAGTATACCAATGACCAACATATTGCACTTCCTGAAGAAATTCAGCGTAAATATGACTGGTTCCCTGATGTAGGTGCTCATTCTTCGGTATTAGTATCATCTATGATTTCACATATGGCTTTGAAGAATAAAGGTGTAAAGAAAATTATGGTTGCTGCAAGATACAAGAAGGATGTTGTTGATGAAAACGGTAACGTTGTTTTCTACAAAGGCGAAATCATGAGAGATTCGAATGGTGAAGCAATTCTTGAAGAAAAGCCAATGTTCGATACTGAGTTTTCAGATGCATTGTTCGAAGCATCGGGTGCTCCAAAAGAGGTACGATTTGCATATGACCCTCGTGTGATTCCTTATAACCCTGATAATAAGAATCGTGACAAGTTACAGGGTAAAGAAGATAGTGATAAGTTCTTCGATAAGCTGAAGGCAAAAATCACAGGTAAGAAGATTAAGCAGGTGTCGAAATATGATTACGTAACAGACCTTATCAATAAGGACTGGGAGTTCCCTGAATATGAGACACAAAGACCTGCAGGTGCATATATCGTAGATACAGCACCAGTTAATACTATGGTTCTTGCTATTACCCGTGCTGGTAAAGGTCAGACGGTAATTGAACCTACTATTGATATGTGGACCCGTGAAAAACGTGGTAACAATATGGTAATCAATGACCCTAAGGGTGAGCTTTTGGTTAAGAACTATGTACGTGGTACTGTTCGTGGTTTCCAGATTGTTCAGTTCAACTTGATTAACGCTATGAAGACGGATATTTATAATCCTCTCGGAATGGCGGCTCAATCAGCTCGTGAAGGTGACTTCACAAAGTGTGCGATGTACGTTGAAAACATCGCGGAAGTATTCTTCCCTCTGGATGGTGGCGATGACCCTGTGTGGCCTAACGCTGCGAATAACGCATTTAAGCGTGCCGCATATGGTTTGATTGACTACTACCTGGAAGAGGAAAGAAAGTATCGTAACGCATGTAACTTAGAGATTTCAAGAGGTAAGTACATTGACCCTCAGGTTATTGAAACTAACATTGATACAATGTGGGGTAAAGTTACACTTTATAACTGTTATCAGATGTTTACACAGTTGACTTCTAAGAAGATTCCAAACCCTGCTAAAGAGTTTGCTCAGAAGATGAAGTCTGGTGGTTTCGAAGGTGTTCCTGAGGAAGAAATTGCAGCTGAAGCAGAAAGAGCAAACATTATGTCCGATATTTGGGCTGGTGCGCCTGAAGCCGACTGTCTGACATTGTACTTCAATGCAACAGAACGTTTACCAAAGAACTCTATGAGAACTTTGGTTGAGAACGTAAATAATGCGTTGAAATCCATGGCTGGTGCTGAAAAGATGATGGCTTCCGTTTACGGTATTGCTATTACAGCGATGTCCTTCTTTACGGACCCTACGATTTCAACACTTACATCTGGTACACCGTCACAGACGGTAGACCTTGCAGGTTTCTCATTCCCAAGACGTTTTGGTGTGAGATTCCATCCAGATTATATTACAAAGAACCATTATATTGGTCTTCAGTGTAAATGGGATGCATTTGCTGATAAGGAATTCAAGCAGCCGTTAGGTAAGTTGTTCGAACACAGTGATATCGTATCACGAGAAGGTTGGGCAAGATATTACTTCGATGGTAAGTTTGAGAAAGATATCGCTTATGTACGATTGAGATTGTATAATGCGTCAACTGGCGTGTTAGTACATACTTATTATTTTGAGTTCCATAAGGGTTACCAGACATCTTTGGATGGTAGAACCTATACTAAGGACCCGATTCTTGGAACCAAAATTGCAAAGAATGGTGCTATTAGTGAGCTTATTGAAAAAGGTGGTAAGTTCGTACCTGGTTCTACCACATTTAAGCGTAAACACTTAACACCAATCGACGATAACAGCAAAGAAGTTCGTTATAAGATGGAAGATGAGACGATTCCTTGTATAACACAATCTTATGTGCGTTATGCAGAGAAACCGAAGATGGCGTTTTTGGTAACGCCACCGCATTTGATTCGAAGAATTGACAAATGTCAAAAAATTTGTTATAATTAGTTCAAAGACATGATTGAA
>JAZSES010000126.1:0-3921 GCA_045531805.1 Candidatus Limenecus sp.
ATTACCAATTACAACATTTCTAGAAATAACAACATTTGGCCCGATAGAAACATTTTCACCAATTTTTGCTTCAGGGTGAATAACCGCGCTTGGATGAATTCCAATTGGTGCATCAGGTGCATCATAGAACAAATGAAGCAATTTCATCATTGCTAATCGAGGTCTTTCAACTTCTATTGTTGATATATGTTCAAAATTTACGCCAAGAGGAACAAGTGCAACTTTGGCATGCGTTTTTGCAAGATTTTCGATTTCTTCTTCTGATAAAGCCAAAGCCAAAGAATTTTCGTCTGATAGTAGAGGCGGTCTAAGTTTGTCAATTGAAGCATCTTCAACTTTTGTAAGAATACCGCCAACGATTTCTGTGATTTCCTCTATTTTGTAAGTTCTCATCTCTGTACTCCTTAATCTAGCTTTAATTATTGTAATACATACTCAAGCAAAATACAAAATTCTTTATAATTTTCTTATGTAAACTTTTTGTAATATTTAACGAGTATATACGCAATTATTTTAAAGTATATATCTTTATATATATAAGAGATATAAAAAGAGGTAAGTAAGATGGCAATCAATCCAGCAGGCAATTCACAAAACAATAGAGGTGGCAACGGACAATTCAGACCACTTTTGAGAAAAGCTCAAAAAGAAAATAGATTGCAAGCTAATCTTGCTATCCTTGACAAAAAAGATCTTAGAATGAGATTTAAAAACTCTAGAGATCCGCTTTATATCGCATTTGACTATATTGACAATAGACCAGTTCAAGAATTGGCAGTAGATTTTGTAAAAGATTCATTGTTTGATATTGTTAACTTCATATCTGGTGGCAACAAATAAGATTTTATATTCGTAAATTAGTATCAAAAGCGTAGGCTATCTAAAGTCTGCGCTTTTTAATTTGCTAATGTGTGATTTTGTGCCTAGATTAGATACAGTAATTTTATGTTCTATTCATTTTCTCGTTTAAAAATTTCTAACACATAAGCTTCGTCCAACAGGGGCAATCTTCTGTATTACCACTTTGTTGTTTAGGTTTTTATTTTTTACAACAAAAACTAGATATTACTTGCAAATTTCTGAAAAAATTACGATAATAAGTTAACAGAGAATTTAAATTGTCAGACATATAGGAGAATTGTTAATGACAACGGAATATGTTTATTTGAATGGCGAATTTGTTGATGCTACTACAGCTTCTATTCCTGTTAGAAATCATGCATTTTTGTATGGTACATCTGTTTTTGAAGGGATTAGAGCTTACTATAATAAAGAAGACAACCAACTTTATGCTTTTAAAATGAAAGAGCATTTTGAAAGACTTTTGAAAAGTTGCAAGATTATGCATATGCATCCAGAGTTCTCTGTCGAAGAATTTTGCGAATTAACAAAATCTTTGTTGAAGAAAAATAATTATCAAACAGATGCTTATATTAGACCTCAAGTATACAAAAATGCTTTGAAAATTGGCCCAGGCTTGATAGACAACCCTGATGCTGTTTTGATTTTCTCTTTTGCAATGGGGGATTACATTGATGTTTCAAAAGGTTTGAAAGTCTGTGTTTCAAACTGGAGAAGAAATGATGACAACGCAATTCCACCTAGAGCAAAAGTCGCTGGTTCATACGCTAATACAGCTTTAATTATTACAGATGCTCGTTTGGCTGGTTTTGATGATGCAATTGTTTTGGATCAAGCTGGTAAGGTTACTGAAGGTTCTGCTATGAACTTGTTCCTTGTAGAGGGGGATACTTTAGTAACTACTCAAACAACAGATAATATTTTGGTTGGTATTACTAGGGATACTATTATTGAACTTGGTAGAGATGTTTTGGGTATGAAAGTTGAAGAACGAGAAATCTCTAGAAGTGAATTATATGTAGCAGATGAAGCGTTTTACTGTGGTACAGGTGCTCAAGTCAGCCCTATCGTTTCTATTGATAATAGACCGCTTGGTTCTGGTGTTGTTGGTGAGCGTTCAAAAGAATTACAAAAATTGTACTTCGATGTGGTTAGAGGCAAAGTAGAAAAATACAAAAAATGGTGTACACCTATATATGATTAGTTTTGTTGGTCTTTGTGCACAAAATCTTATACAGACGTTGAAGTACATCTTTGGTGGACGTGCCAAATTTTCTGATGTTTTGGCTAATGCTGCAATGATTAGTTACGATTCGTTGTCGATATCTCTAACTATTGTTTTTATTGCTGCTGCAGTAATTTCTTTACAAATTTCCAAACAATTCTTGATGAGTGGTGCTGAAAGCTATGTTGGCGGTTTTATTGCGGTTGCATTGGTTCGTGAGATTGCACCTGGATTTGCAGCTTTGGCAATTGGTGCAAGAGCTGGTACTGCGATTTGTGCAGAAGTTGCCAATATGAAAGTAACAGAACAAGTTGATGCGATGAAAACTTTGGGTGTTGACCCTGTTGGATATTATTTTGCACCAAGACTTTTGGCTTCTGCGATTACAGTACCCATGGTTGTTATACTTGCTGAGTTTATTGGTATTGTTGGTGGGATGATGGTTGCTTATTTTGCTATTCAGTTACATCCTAACCGCTTTATGGATACTGTATGGTTACTTTTAAATGCTAGAGATATTTATATTAGCATTTTTAAAGCTTTTGTATTTGGTGTTTTGATTACTTTGGTTTGTGCAACTCAAGGTTATAAAACAACCGGTGGGGCAAAAGATGTTGGTATTTCAACAACACAATCAGCAATACAGGCAACCGCTTATTTGTTGGTTGCTGATTTTATCATCAATTTATTGTTCTATGTTAATATAGGCATTTAGAATTAACGATATCTATCGTAAAAAGAGGCTTCTGGGCGTGCTGAATTTGATAGCACGATTTCTCTATACTCATTTTTGTCTATATCAACGCCCATGTTTTTAATTTTTATTTCTGGAGCTTTTTTCTTTTTTATATGTTCATCTTTTTTCATACTCTTATTTTAATACAAAAAAATACCGCTTTGTTGAAAGCGGTATTTTAAATTTTGTTTTATGATTAGGTATCAATATTTTGTGCAAACACTGCATTTGTTTCAATAAAATCTCTACGTGGCTCAACTTTATCTCCCATCAAAATATCGAATAATTGGTCACAAAGCATTGCGTCTTCCACATTAACTTTTAGCAATGTCCTTGTTGATGGATCCATTGTTGTTTCCCAAAGTTGTTGTGGCATCATTTCACCAAGACCTTTGAAGCGTTGAAGAGTTAGACCTTTTTTACCTCTTTCTTCAACAACTCTTTGAAGCTCAGCGAATGATGTAAGTTGCAATTCCTCTGTACCAGTATCCAAAACAAGCACTTTTTCTTCTTCAATCAAGTAATTTCTTATTCCTGGATATGCTTGTTTGATTCTTTGGAATTCATTAGATTTAATCAGGATAGATGTTAAAAGAACTTGTTCTGTTTCTCTTTCCAATTTTAAATCCAGATTATATTTTTGCGTTTCTGTATTGAATTTTAATTCAACACTATAGTTTTTGGCTTCTTCGATGCCGTAATTTTGTGCGTGGTCTACCAAATAGTGATTGATGTATTCACAATGTTTTTGCATTTTTTCTTGTGAATCAAAATCTTCTGCCGCAATTTCAGAACGGATAAGCGCTCTCATTACTACAGATGGTATCGCATTGATAAGAGGATTGTTGAACGCGTGATAGAATGTAGACATATTTGCTAACAATTCTGTAAGTTGTTCGCCAGTCGCACTTTTGGTTTTATTTTTATTATAGAGTGTTAATTCCTTAACACCTCTTTCTCTTAGCATTTTGTCTAACGCTCTATCGTCATACAAGTATTCAGCTTGTTTACCAATTGTAATTTTGTACAATGGTGGTTGTGCAATATAGATGTGTCCATTATCAAGTAATGGTTTGCAATATCTAAAGAAGAATGTTAA
>JAZSES010000185.1:0-5612 GCA_045531805.1 Candidatus Limenecus sp.
GCATTTAGAGGTAATATACAAAATGTAAATAATATATTTACACGATTAGAATTATAACTTACTACGGCATTGCCGATAATTCCAAGAGTACGGAATTAAAAAAGAACTTAATAAAGAGAAATCTTGGGGGGAGTAGATGAGAAGAGGTCTTGAATTTAAGAAAAAAGCCAGAATCATCATCGTTGATGACAATTATGAACATTTGTCAGGTATTAAAGAGTTGATTGAAATTGAAAGTGATTTCGACGTCGTTGCAACTGCAACAAGCGCGAGTGTTGCAATCAGTCTTATCAAAAAATATCGTCCAGAAATCGTTTTGATGGATATCAATATGCCTGAAAAAGACGGATTAACTGCAATTGCAGAAATTGAAAAATTGGATTTGGGAGTGCGTACCATCGCTTTAACAGGATATGATGATCCGGATTTAATTTTTAGGGCTATGAAAATCGGTGCAAAAGGCTACATCTTAAAAACTATGGCTTCTGCACAACTCATTTATGCTATAGATGAAGTTGCTGCCGGAAAAATTTATCTTCCAGCAACTTTATCCTCAAGATTTTTTGAATATTTTCAAAAATCATTCAGAGAAGAAACACAAACTGCAACAGATGAAGAAAACTTGTTAAATTATCTCACACAAAGAGAAGAAGAAGTTCTTGATCTTTTGACTCAAGGTGTTACATACAAAGGTGTTGCTCAGAAATTGTTTATTTCAGAAACAACTGTAAAAACTCACGTTAACAATATATTCCAAAAATTGCAGGTTAACGACAGAACTCAAGCTGTTCTTTACGCATTGAACAATGGGTTTTTAAACAGACGCAAAGTAAAAATTGCTATTTAGTTTTGTGGGGATTAAATTCCCCACAAATTAAAATAAATAAAAACAAGAGTATCGAGAGTTTTGGATAACTCACAAAAACAAATGGTAAGATAAAATATGGGCGGAGCCAATTTTAAACAAAAAAATCTTTTGAAAGATTTAATTTATTTAGGTCAAACAAGACCAGTAAACGAACAGACCGTAAAAGGCCTGTTTCGCTTTGCTTTAGAACCTTTATTAGAAGCACAATCTCAAAAGGCGTTGGTTCTAATTAGAACATTTGAGACTGCAGAGATTGAAGGTGTCCTAAAAAGACTGGAATTCACTAATGCAGAAGTTTACTCTTTTGATAATGTGACAAAAGGTGAAAATCTGCAACGTGAAGACATTTGGGAACAAACAGAGTTTTTGGTTGTTCTTTCACCAAGATATTCTGTAGTTTTATTGTGGGATTATTCTACTGAATCTGTAAAAAATACGTCCTGCTTATACTATCTATTAAATTCACGAGATGTAAATAAAGTTATTAGTATAATTAATAGCAATTCAAAAATTGACTTGATGCGCTACACCCAAGAATATACACCAGAACGTCGTGGAAATGAATTATTAAATAAAGCTGTTCACAAATTTATAGATTATGCAGATTCTTTTGTTGAAGAAGCAAATTTATCACGTGCTGAGAATGCAATTATAGGTGAAAATGATGATATTACTCAAAAATATGAATATATTGCTTCAAAAACTAAAACAATATCTCATGACATCAGAAATCATCTTTCAGTCATTGATTTGTATACCAAAATTATCGAAAAAAGATTAGAAATAGTTTCAAATAAAGAATTGCAAGATTCATTGACAAATGCAGTCGCTAGTATAAAAAAATCAAAAGATGCAATTACACATCTTTTGAATGATATGAGAAGTATTCAAGGTGTAAATCTTCAAACACATTCATTTTCTAATATTTTAGAAAGTGTTGTAAATATGGCACAAGCAAAAGCGTCTGAACACAACATTCAAATTGAGGTTTCAAATCCATTTTCAGGTGAAATTCTAGCAGATGAAAACAAGTTTTTAAATGTGCTTATAAATCTTATTTATAACGCAATAGATGCTATTGGCAATGATGGTTGCATTAAATTGAATGTTTATGAAACTTCTGAAAATATGCTAGCTATTCAAGTTTGTGATAGCGGTTCTGGTATAGATGATGAAATTAAAACAAAAATATTTGAAGAAGGTTTTACTTCAAAAAATACTGGTACTGGTTTGGGATTATACATTTCCAAAGAAGCTATGAAAGAGCAATATGGTGATTTAAACCTTGTCAGTTCTAGAAAAGGTGAAACAATTTTTGAAATTACAATCCCTAGATTGTAGTTATAGACAACTTAGACAGATAGAGAGGAGGCAATAATGGATTTGTTTAATATAAGAGCTATAGAAGTTTCAGGCTTGGCAATGGACGGTCTTTTGGAAAGACAAACTGCGATTGCTTCTAATACTGCCAACGCTATGACTCCTGACTATCAAAGAAAAAGAGTTGCCTTTGAAGATCAGTTACAAAATATCATTGAAAAAGACAACATAAGACGTGAGCTTAGGATGCAAAATAGCTTGGCTTATGCTAAGGATAAAAATTATAAAGTTGGATATGACAACCCAATGATGAAAAATTTTGCTCAAAAGTTGCCACAAGAGCAAATGATGTATATCAGACAAACTGATGTCGATATGAAATTTTATGACCCAGAAATTATTAAAGACACGAGAATGATTGATTACGGTAATGGAAACAATGTCAACGTAGAAGAAGAAATGATGGACATGGCAAAAACAGGTCAAAAGTATAGTGCTTTGGCTACATTACAAAGTAGGTTCCATACAAATATTATGGACGTAATCAAAGGAAACTAGTTGGAGGTTGAATAAGTAGATGAGTTTTTCAACATTTGATATATCAGGAAGTGGCATGTATGCTCAAAGAACGATGATGGACAACATCGCTTCCAATATTGCAAACGTTAATACCACAAGAAATCCGGATGGTTCTCCTGGGGTTTATGTAAAGAAAAATGTTTCATTTAGGGCAGTTTATTCAGATAGAATGAACTCAGTTGCACCACCTTTTCCAAACGGACAACATGAAGCTTATTGGAGTCCTACAAATGGCGTTGTTGCCTTGAAAGGTGGAATTTCTTACGATGAGAAAGTTATTTCACAAGGTGTAGAGGTCGCAGAAATTACACCTTCAAATGACCCTTACAAAACTGTTTATGACCCAGATAATCCTGAAGCTGATGCAGATGGTTTTGTTACTTTGCCAAATATAAACATTGTAGAAGAAATGGTTAATATGGTTTCCGCTTCTCGTGCTTATGAGGCAAACGTTACTACTGCTGAAACTACAAAAAGTATGATTTCAGCAGCATTAAGAATATAGGAGTTCTAGAAAATGGAATTTAATCCAGGATTTGTTGGCTATAACAATTCAATAAAAAATTATAATAAAGTTTTTAATAATGATATAAATGCTCTGAATATTAATTTGGGCAAAGATGGAATGTTTGATTTTGATAATGTTTTGCAAAATCAAATTACACAGAGAAATACTATGCCACAGGGACCAATTATTAACACTGGTATTCAAATGAACGTTGGTCTTGAAAATATGGGTGTTGCCCCAATGACACCTATTGACAGGATGGATATGTCTTCAACAGCAAACAATAACAGAAAACATCCAATGTCAGCAGTTGAAAAGACTGCAAATGATTTTGCAAGCGCATTGGGTAATGGATTGAATTCTGTCAATAATGCACAGAATGAAGCTTATGATGCAGCAGAAATATTTGCGGCTGGTGGAGATATTAGCGTTCACGATGTTATGATTGCTTCTCAAAAAGCAAACTTAACAATGCAGATGGCTGTCCAGTTGAGAAACAGACTTGTTAATGCTTATACTGAAATTAATAATGTTAGAGTTTAATTAGCCAGCTTTTTGTTGTATACATAGTCTATACGGCGTATGTTTATTGACATTTACCTATTTAGCACACTAAAATGAAGTGTTAACAATAATTTAAAGGAGAACGACCATTAGTAGAGATTTTTCAAACGGCAAAGACGCAGCACTGATTAACAGAAATATCAGAAGCAAAGAAGTTAGATTAATAGGCAGTGAGGGCGAGAACTTCGGTGTTATCCCGACAAAAGAAGCTCAAAGAATGGCCGATGAGAAAGAACTCGATTTAGTCATTGTATCTCCAAATCAAGAGCCACCCGTAGCAAAGATTATGAACTACGGTAAATATAAATATGAAATGGAAAAAAAGGCTAAAGAAGCCAAGAAAAAACAAAAAACTGTTGAGCTAAAAGAAATTAAAATTAGATATAAAATTGATGTCCACGATTACAATGTAAGAATTAAAAATATCAAAAAATTTATTTCACAAGGTGATAAAGTTAAAATAGTTATCATGTTGCGTGGTCGTGAAATGCAACACACTGAGTTAGCTTATGAATTAGCAAACAGATTTGTTGCTGATTTAGAGGGAGAACCTATTAATATTGAGAAAAAACCTTCTATGGAAGGCCGAAATCTCATTGTTATTTTAGCCCCAGCTAACTAGTTAACAATTGTTTAACAACAAAAAAGAGGTCTTTAATTTAGACCTCTTTTTTTTGATTATAAATTTTGTATTAGTTCATTACTGTCTTTGGGTTGAGGAAGTTTGGCAATATTAAGATTGTCCATCTCAAATATGTGTGCTTGCGCTGGCCCAAGATTTATTTCTAAAACATTATCTTTTGAATTCCAAGTACTTCCTTTTCCATATTTTGGAGCAATATCCACAAGCATTTGATTTGACTGTAAACCAGGCAATGTAACTTTAACTTTTTGATTTGAATTTACATCATGGTTTGCAATTGTAACAAGTGCTTTGCCATCTTTATATCTTGCATAGGCAATTACTTCATCACGTTCATTATTTTGAACAGGAAGTTCAATATAGCCACCTTTTGTAATCAATTCTCCATGTTTTGGTCTTATAACATTCATTAAATAACCAAAATGTTGACCAATTTCTGGGTTTTCACCTTGAGGTTTTGCGGCTTCATTAAAGATGTCAATATGCTCAGGGTGAACATAATATTTTATGCTATCTTTTGTTAAACCATTCTGCTCAAAATACCCTATTACTTCTTTGTATTTTTCTGATTTTGCAAGAGCCTCAATTTTTTGATTACGAGCATAAGAATCTGTCATTAATGCAGGAAGAGAGTCCTTGCAATTTTCAGCCATTTCCTTAAGTATGCCAATACAAGCATTAAGGTTTGTTTCTGATTGTATCTCGCCTAATGTTCTTGATTTATCAGAAAAAATAGTTGCAGTTAGATGGAAGTTTGACAAAAGTTCTACAACTTTTTTGTATTCAGGAGTATTTCCTAATTCTTCAAGTGTTTTGTTTTTGTTTTTTGAGTTGGTAAAGTTGTCTAAATTGTTTTTAAGATACATTGTGTTCAACAATTGTTCAACAGTTTCTTTGTAAGCTGGATTTTCCAACAATTGGTTAAATGTTTTATTTACATATTTACCACCATAATTGTATATGTACCTATCGCCAGATTCATAACCTGTAACTATATATGGGTTTGTCATTGGAACAGTAGTTTGAATAACATTTGTCATCATGCAATAATCTGCTCCACCATTTGACATTGGACTTTTGTCATCGTGCGTAGCAAAAGAACCGATTAATGATTTACCTTTATCGTGGTC